>NZ_JAZGQE010000029.1:0-37071 GCF_048593885.1 Yersinia sp. 1252 StPb PI
CGATAGTTCACTTGTTTTGTATTAAATCCTTCTACTGTCAGTGATATACCTGCCCCTTTTTTGATTAAATTATGTCGAGTTCTGGGGTCATCAACGTTTAATACATTTCCTCTGAAACCTTGTTTTTTCATATGGTTTAAAAAATTCTTAAAACAGCATGAAGAGGAAAAAACAGTGCTTTGTAGTAATGTAAGCTGTTTTAAATGCGCTGATTTATTCGGTAATCCGTTTATATGTGATCCGTATAGCAAAATTGCTTTACAATTGGTGGCTAATCCCACATCAAAACCACAGTCTTTTATTTCTTTGGTGCTTAATATTATATCTAGCTGATTTACGTCTGGAGTGTTCTCCTTTAACGTAATGTTACAGTTGCCGGAATCTAAGAAGTAGTCACACAGAAAACCTGCATGTTCTGATTTAAGTTGATGCGTACCAATATTGATCGTGCCACTTTTGTTTTTTTTGCAGGCCGTGCTAAGTTCAGTTAAACAGGTGTACGCAGGGTAAATGTCATTATAAAGTGCTTCTCCCATATCCGTTAGTTTTAGCCCGGTGGTTGTACGCGTGAATAGTTTAAAACCAAGTTCATCCTCGAGTATTTTTATACTCCTGCTCATTGGCGGCGGTGTGGAAAATAATTTAATGGCCGCGTTGGTCAGCGAGCCTTCCTGAACCGTAGTAATAAATACCAGCAAATTTTTTGAGAGAAACATATGCACCACTTTGTTGTAGTTAAATGCGCCATATGTAGACTGCAATATATATTGATATATAATTGTTAGTCTATTTCACATATTGGAAAGGTAGTGGTGATTTTTGTCAACTTGTAGGAATAACATGCATTTACAATCCAATAATAGGTCGGATTATTATCAATGGGATATTTCTCAATCAGATGAGATTAATTCTTATATTGCTATAGAGCATTATATCGCTAATACCTCTAAAGAGGTATTAGCGATATCCCTGATATACCTCAGCCACTCGTTTAAAGTACTCGGTCAAATAGTCGATACAGACCTGAACTTTAAGTGGCATTTTATCTTTCTCGGTATAGAGTGCATATACTGGGCGCGGATCTGAATGGTATTTTTTAAACAGTATTTCCACCTCGCCGCGTTTAATTTCCTCTATTACCCACATTAACGGTGCGTAAGCGATACCGGCACCCGCTTTAAGCCAACAGATCATGGTTTGTGAGTCATTGGTGACAAAGCGGCCCTGTGGCGATATTTGCGTGGTAATACCTTCTGGTGCGATTAGCTCAAAGTTACTGTCTGGTCGCACGCTATATTCCAGCCAGGAGAAATTGGTCATATCACTGGGTTTTTCTGGTGTGCCATGTTGTGCTAAATAACTTTTGGCGGCGCAGACCACCATCGGCATGGAACCAAGGCGGCGTGAAAATAGCCCCGAATCCTGTAATGCACCAACGCGGACCACCACATCTAAACCATCGGCAATTAAATCCGGTGCCGGAATGCCGGTAACCAGATTAACGGATAGGCCGGGATACTCTTTCAACATCTCTGCTGTCATCGTTGCCAGTACATTTTGTGCCATCGTTGATGAGCAGCCGATGCGTAAGGTTCCGGTTGGGGTGTTGTTAAAGGCATAGAGTTGTTCATGGACTTCCTGTACTTCCTGCAACATGCGCCGACAACCCTGATAGTAAATTCGGCCTGCCTCAGTTAAACCAATGCGGCGAGTACTGCGGTTAAGCAGCTTAACATTCAGCTCGGTTTCCAGTTTTGACACTGTTTGGCTAATCGACGACACACTCATTTCTAACTGCCGTGCGGCGCCAGTAAAAGACCCACATTCAACCACCTTGGCAAATACTGACATCCGTTTTAGTCTTTCCATGGTCCACCCTGAGTTGATTGCTAACGCTTGATTGTTAACTGTAGCTTAAAAGTGATTTAGATCACACATCGTAGATAAGGTGATAATAAGCAGGCTAATATACTGCTGTCGGGAGAATCGTTTTAGGTTTGCAAGCCACGCTGTCGAAGTGTTATCTCGCCTCGCTAAGGTTACAGTCATGTTGCTTAGTTAAGTTTAACCTACAAGTTAGTCTTATGGCTGGTTCACCGGCACCCTATAATAGAAAGGATCTACAGAATGACGTTGCTTCCGGTGATGGTGATATTTGGCCTCTCTTTTCCGCCAATATTTTTTGAGTTGCTCCTTTCGCTGGCGCTGTTCTTTATTTTGCGCCGTGTGCTACAACCTACTGGTATTTATGAGTTTGTCTGGCATCCGGCACTCTTTAATACCGCGCTGTATTGTTGTCTTTTCTATTTAATATCCCGTCTTTTTTCCTGAGGTCGCCGTGAGTACTTTTTCATTAAAAATAATCCGTATCGGCATCACCTTATTGGTGGTTTTACTGGCGGTTATCGCTATTTTCAAAGTTTGGGCTTTTTATACCGAATCACCCTGGACCCGTGATGCCAAATTCACTGCCGATGTGGTGGCTATCGCACCGGATGTCAGTGGCTTGATCACCGATGTGCCGGTAAAAGACAATCAACTGGTGCAGAAAGGGCAGATTTTGTTTGTTATTGACCAACCGCGCTACCAGCAGGCGTTGGCTGAAGCCGAGGCCGATGTGGCCTATTACCAAACACTGGCGGCGGAGAAACAGCGTGAGTCCGGTCGGCGGCAACGTTTAGGGATTCAGGCGATGTCACAAGAAGAAATTGACCAGTCCAACAACGGATTACAAACCGTCAGGCATCAGTTGGCAAAAGCTATCGCAGTACGGGATTTAGCCAAACTTGATCTGGAACGCACCACCGTGCGTGCGCCCGCACAAGGTTGGGTGACTAATCTGAATGTTCATGCCGGGGAGTTTATTAACCGTGGCGCCACCGCCGTTGCACTGGTGAAAAAAGATACTTTCTATATTTTGGCCTATTTGGAAGAGACCAAGCTGGAAGGGGTTAAAGCCGGGTATCGGGCGGAAATCACCCCACTGGGCAGCAACCGTATTTTGCACGGTACTGTCGACAGTGTCTCCGCCGGTGTCACCAACAGCAGTAGCAGTGTCGATAGCAAAGGGTTAGCGACGATTGACAATAATCTGGAATGGGTGCGGTTGGCGCAACGAGTACCGGTGAAGATCCGTTTGGACAGTGAAGATCAACAGCATCCCTATCCCGCAGGGACGACGGCTACCGTGGTGATAACCGGGGCGACTGATCGCAATCCTAATCAGGCTTCGCCGATTGTTAAGTTGATGCATCGCCTGCGTGAGTTTGGCTAAGATGAACAGCCCGACCTTTATTCGCCTGCGCTTTGCGTTCAAACTCAGTTTTGCCATTGTGGCCGCGCTGTTTCTGGGCTTTCATCTGCAATTGGAAACACCACGCTGGTCGGTGCTGACGGCGGCCATTGTTGCTGCTGGCCCGGCATTTGCTGCGGGCGGTGAGCCATTCTCTGGTGCGATTCGTCACCGAGGCTGGTTACGTATTATCGGGACATTCATCGGCTGTATCGGTGGTTTGGTTATCATCGTTCTGACTATCAGAGCACCAGTATTAACCCTGATGCTTTGCTGTTTGTGGGCTGGCGTTTGTACTTGGATCTCCTCACTGGTTCGGGTTGAGAACTCTTACGCATTCGGGCTGGCGGGTTACACCGCGCTGATTATCATTGTCACCACCGGTGAAACGCCATTACTGACACCGCAGTTTGCTGTCGAGCGCTGTAGCGAGATTGTGCTGGGGATCGTCTGCGCGGTGATGGCGGATCTGCTGTTTTCACCACGATCGATCAAGCAGGATATTGATCGTCTGGTCGATAAGGTGTTGGTAGATCAATATAAATTATTGCAGTTATGTATTCGTCCGGCAGAAAAAAACGATATCGATCGCGCCTGGAATGATCTGGTTAAAAATACCACGGCACTGAATGGGATGCGTAGTTATCTGATGATGGAATCTTCCCGCTGGCAGCGCTGTAACCGCCGCTTACGGGTATTGCACACGGCGTCATTAGCCCTGATCACTCAAGCCTGCGAAACCTATCTGGTATTGATCAATCATCCTGACTTACTCAGTGCCGAGCTGAAAGCGATGCTGAGTGAACCGGCAGAGACGCCGGCTGAGATTCATCAGCAGATGAAGAAATTGCGTCAATATATTGGCGGCAGTCACAGTGCGGCGATCCCTGCGACCATCAGCAGTTGGGTGGGGGCGGCGACACGCTATTTATTGCTATCAAAAGGGATTCATACCAACAGCAGTATCAGCCGGGTGGAAGAGGGTATTCTGGACGGCGATGAGCCAATCAAACATGTTTCAGCCGAAGGTCATCATGCGATGATCAATGGCTTGCGTACCGGTATTGCTACGGCGATCGGCGGCCTATTCTGGCTGTGGACTGGCTGGACATCCGGGGCGGGCTGTATGGTCATGATTGCGGTGGTGACCTCACTGGCAATGCGCACCCCCAATCCACGGATGGTGGCGATCGACTTCCTGCTAGGGGTGATTATGGCGCTACCTATTGGGGCGCTCTATTTCATGTTTATTATCCCTGCGACCCAGCAAAGTATGCTGTTGCTGTGCATCAGTCTGGGATTACTGGCATTTATTATTGGTATCGAAGTGCAAAAGCGCCGTCTTGGCTCGCTGGGAACATTGGCCAGTACCATCAATATTATGGTGTTGAGCAACCCGATGGAGTTTAATGTCAGTATGTTCCTCGACAGTGCGCTGGGGCAGATTGTCGGCTGTTTCGTTTCTCTGATTGTGCTGTTGTTGATCCGCGATAATGCCAAGGACCGAACCGGCAGAACCTTGCTAAACCGCTTTGTTTACAGTGCTGTATCGGCATTGACCACCAATAAAGCCCGCCGCAGCGAAAATCATCTACCGGCGTTGTATCAACAACTGAATCAATTATTGATGATGTTCCCCAGTGATATTGATAAGTATCGACTGGCATTAACGCTGATCATCGCCCATCAGCGGCTCAATAACACCGAGATCCCAGTTAATGCTGAATTGAGTGCTTTTCACAAACAGATCCGCTATACCGCCGATCGGGTTATCAATGCCAAAAATGACCAGAAGCGGCGCTATTACTTTGCTCGCTTACTACAAGAGTTGGATCAATATCAGCAGAAATTAGTCGATTATCAATCGCCTGATTCTGTTATCCGCCCGGTAAAGCGGTTGGCGGATATGTTGCATCGTTATCAGAGTGCGCTTATCTAGCGATACTCTTCGTCCTTGAAACCACAGGGTTGTTAGCGGCGCTTACTTACCCGAATCACTGACCTGAGTCAGCTCATCGGGATGCGCTCACTGGCAGCCTACCTGCAACTCCAAGTTCTTTGGGTATATACTTCATAGTGAAGCAACCTTCCTCGCCCTCCATTGATGGGGGCATCCTTTCCCTCAGGAGGTCGACAAGATGTCAGCACAAAATCTATTACGCGATCCATTGCAAAATCCATTACAAAACCAACGACACAGCGACGGTGTGTACCATATCGGCTATTTTGTTGGTGGTAAATGGCATCAGGCGCAGGACACTTTCGACGTACATAACCCTGCTACCGGCCAGTTGGTGGCGAAAGTGGCTAAATCGGGTACCCAAGAAACTGAAGCCGCGATTAAGGCCGCCAGTGCGGCTTTCCCCGCCTGGCGAAAAACACCCGCCAAGCAGCGAGCGGAAATTCTTCAGCGTTGGTATTTGTTGATTATGGAACATCAGCAATCATTGGCTGAGATAATGGTTTCTGAGCAAGGTAAACCATTGAAAGAAGCCTTAGGCGAGGTCGCCTATGCCGCCAGCTTTATTCAATGGTTTAGTGAGCAGGCCAAACGTGCCAATGGTGAGATTATTCCGCCAGCCAAAGAGGGGGCACGCATTCTGGCTACTCGCGAACCGGTTGGTGTGGTGGCGGCCATCACGCCGTGGAATTTCCCGCTGGCAATGTTAACCCGCAAACTGGGGCCAGCATTGGCTGCCGGTTGTACCGGATTGATTAAACCGGCCAATAACACGCCGTTATCCGCTTTTGCTTTACTGGCATTGGCAGAGCAAGCCGGTGTGCCTGCTGGCGTACTCAATGGTGTTGCGGGTGACACGCATGCCATCAGTGATGCCATCATGGCCAGCCCGGAAGTGCGTAAAATCTCCTTTACCGGCTCAACCGAAGTTGGCAAAACCTTAATGCGTAATGCCGCAGCCACCATGAAGAAAATTTCCATGGAACTGGGCGGTAACGCGCCGTATATCGTGTTTGATGATGCTGATTTGGATGCCGCAGTTGCTGGTGCGATGGCATGTAAATTCCGCAATGCTGGGCAGGTGTGCGTGTGCGTCAATCGCTTCTATATTCAGGATGGCGTGTATGACGAGTTTGTCAGCCGTTTAGCCACTGAGGTTAAAAAACTGCATGTTGGTAATGGTATGGATAAAGACGTCAATATGGGGCCATTGATTAATCTCGCCGGGCTGGAGAAAGTCGAGGATCACGTCAAAGATGCGCTTGAGAAGGGCGGTCGCCTGCTGGTGGGGGGCAGTCGTCATCAACTGGGGGGGAATTTCTTCCAGCCTACAGTTATTGCCGATGCTAATGAGCAGATGAAAGTCGCCTCTGAAGAGACATTTGGCCCACTGGCTGCCTGCTTCCGCTTCAAAACCGAAGAGGAAGTTATCAAACGGGCTAATGACACGCCGTTCGGGCTGGCAGCTTACTTCTATACTCAGAATCTGCAACGTGTATTCCGGGTTTCAGATGCATTGGAAAGCGGTATGATTGGTGTCAATGAAAGTTCAGTTTCTACTGAGCTGGCACCTTTCGGTGGTGTTAAAGAGTCTGGCCTTGGCCGTGAAGGGTCAGTGCTGGGGTTAGATGAGTTTATGGAAGTCAAAACCCTGCATTTGGGTAATTTATAAATTGGATTGGTGAATAAAACGTGGGCATGGGTTATCGCAATGAGCAGCACAACAGTTATTGGCAGCCTGAGGGTTAAGGAGAACCATGAATAAACGACTTATGGCCATTCTGGGCGCGATACTGTTGCTGGCTGTGGCGGCATTGCAGGGGATTGGCGGTGTCACGGCGCGTGATATCGGCCAATCGGCGGATCTGGAACGCCCACCTTTATCGGCACCTGCATCGATTGAACAATTGACCCAGCACCAGCAGGTGGCTAAATACCTACAAGTGCATCATCGCCTGCCGGATTTTTATCTTACCAAGCAGCAGGCGCGTGCGCAGGGCTGGGATCCCAAAGACGGCAATCTGTGTAAAGTATTGCCAGGCAGAGCGATTGGCGGCGATCGTTTTTCTAACCGTGAACGCCAACTGCCTGAGGCGAAAGGCCGTAACTGGCGTGAAGCCGATGTTAATTATCGTTGTGGGCATCGCGGTAGCGATCGTTTGCTGTACTCCAATGATGGCCTGATTTATCTAACTCAGGATCACTACAAGCGTTTCATTCGGATGGAGTGAGAAGATGGTAAAAGTGGTATTTGATTTTGACCATATATCCGATCTTCCTGCATTTTACCGCGCATTTTGCCAAAAATTTGCGCTGAGCGAAGATTTTGGCGCCAATCTGGATGCTCTGTGGGATGTGGTCACCGGTGAGATAGCCTTACCGGTAGAGATTGAATTTATTCATTTCAATCACCGCCACAAACGCCGCTTTGGTGCGATTGTGCTGCTGCTTGAGGAAGCGGAAGAGGAGTTAGCAGGCAGCCTGCGTTTCAATATAGTGTGAATTAGCCTTCTTGAGTCGGGAGCCGAGTCAGACCCGGCCCCGCCCGATTATTGCTGCTTTTCAGACAGTTCACGCAGATATTGGAAGATCTGACGGAATGATTTCGGCGGCTTGTTAGTGGCTTTCTCTTTCTGGGCATTACGTATCAGGCTACGCAGTTGTTGGCGATCCGCATCTGGATATAGATCCAACACCGTAGGGATCGCGACATCACCTTCTTCAACCAAACGGTCACGCAGCATTTCCAGCTTGTGGAACAGCGAGATTTGTTGGTTATGGCGATTTTTCAGCTTATCCAATGCGGTTTGGATAGGTTCTACATCACGGGCACGTAGCATTTTACCAATTAACTGGATCTGGCGGCGGCGGCCTTCTTTCTTGATTTTCTGTGCCAGTTCAACGGCTGCCAGCAGATCTTCATCCAGTTGGATTTTCTCCAGCGCATTTTTACCCAGCTCAACCAGCTCGGTGCCGAGTTCTTTCAGTGCTTCGGCATCACGTTTAATTTCACTTTTACTGACCCAGATAATTTCATCGTCATCTTCGTCTTTATCTTCTGGGACTTCATCTAGCCAATCTTCGGGCTGTTTGTTCATGGTCAAATTCCTTAAAAAGAGGCTAATCGTAGCAGGTTGTTGGCTTTCTGCGAAATAGTACAAAGATCTCTGATAGACTCAGAACCATGGCGTTCTATATTGTATCCGTGTAAGTCGTCGTGTTACGACTCTTTCCTGAACGATTATCTCATTAATTATGGCAGACTGATGAAAGTAGTCACTCAAGTTGCAGAACAGCGTAAAACGCTGGAACAAGCGGTTGCACAGGCTTTGGAATTGGCCCGTGCGGGTTCTGATGCGGCCGAAGTCGCTGTAAGTAAAACCACCGGAATTAGTGTCAGCACTCGCTTTGGTGAAGTGGAAAATGTGGAGTTCAACAGCGATGGTGCGCTGGGAATTACTGTTTATCACCAGCAGCGTAAAGGTAGCGCGTCTACCACCGATTTAAATCCAGATGCAGTCGCCCGCACGGTGCAGGCTGCGCTGGATATTGCTCGTTACACTTCACCTGATCCTTACGCTGGCGCGGCAGATAAATCGCTGCTGGCTTTTGAGGCGCCTGATTTGGATCTGTTCCATCCGAGCGATTTGGATGCAGAACAAGGTATCTTGCTGGCCGCCCGGGCGGAGCAGGCTGCATTGCAGGCCGATAAGCGGATTACCAATACCGAAGGTGGCAGTTTTAACAGCCATTATGGCATCAAGGTGTTTGGTAACAGCCACGGCATGTTACAGAGCTATTGCTCAAGTCGCCATTCGCTTTCCAGCAGCGTTATCGCTGAACATAATGGTGATATGGAGCGAGATTACGCTTATACCATTGGCCGGCGGATGGAAGATTTAGCCAGCCCGGAATGGGTTGGTGAGGAGTGCGCTCGTCGTACTTTATCCCGCTTATCGCCACGTAAACTGCCGACCATGCAATCACCGGTGCTGTTTGCCGCTGAAGTGGCGACCGGTTTGTTTGGTCACTTGGTTTCGGCGATCAGCGGCGGCAATATCTACCGTAAATCGACCTTCTTGCTCGATCATTTGGGTAAACAGATTTTACCTGAGTGGTTAACTATTGAAGAGCACCCACATTTACTGCGTGGTCTGGCTTCGACCCCGTTCGATAGTGAAGGTGTGCGTACTTTACAACGGGAAATCGTTAAAGATGGGATACTGCAAACCTATCTGTTGACCAGCTATTCAGCCCGTAAACTGGGGCTGCAAAGTACCGGTCATGCTGGTGGCATCCATAACTGGCGCATTGCCGGTCAGGGGCAGGATTTCGCCGGAATGCTGAAGCAATTGGACAAAGGTTTGGTGGTAACTGAACTGATGGGCCAGGGTGTCAGTACCGTAACCGGTGACTATTCCCGCGGCGCGGCAGGTTTTTGGGTTGAAAACGGTGAGATTCAGTATCCAGTCAGTGAGATAACGATTGCCGGTAATCTGAAAGATATGCTGCGTAATATCGTCAGCGTAGGCAGTGATATCGAAACCCGCAGTAACATTCAGTGTGGCTCTGTTTTATTACCTGCGATGAAGATTGCGGGCGAATAACATCGTGTAGCTTCACATCTAAAGCTGGCATTGGTTGCTGGCTTTTTTTTTGATTTTTATTCAGCCCTCATCTCATTTATTAATTGATTACAAGAAATCATTGTCAGTTTCAGTGTCTATTGCCTATGTTAAGTGTGAGCAATGTACTAATGATCAGTATTTCAATAACAATAATCCCATCCCCAATTTGGTCTTGCTGCGAAACCTTGCTGCAACGCCACGTTAGAAGGGTATAGAAGGAATGTGAGCATGGGTAAGAAAATGATGGCGTTAATGGCGGCGGTGTTACTCAGCGCCAGCACTTTAGCGATGGCTGCCAGCGTGGCTGATAACATGGAAACCATTGCTGATAATTACGGCAAAGTGTTGAAGGCTGACTCTACTGATGTGATGAAGCAAGGCTTGCAGGCGATGCGTGCAGCGGCGCAGGATGCACAAAAGGGCATACCTACCAAGTTGAAGAGTAAAGGCGAGGGTAGCGCGGAGGTGAAGGATTTCCGTCATGGTTTGGACTTATTTATCGGGCAGATTGATGGTGCGCTGGCATTAGCGAATCAAGGCAAGCTCGATGAAGCTAAAAAAGCAGCGCAAGACTTTAAACCGACCCGCGATACCTACCATAAAAAGTATCGTTAATAATCCCTTTCACCCGAATCACTAACTTGAGTCAGTGATTCGGGGCTTGTCCATTTGCCGCCTGGCGGTAACGCCAATGGCTTTGGTCATAGTGTTAGCGGTGATATTCACCGGCTGCTTCTGGCTGGTACAGCAGTTCTAACACAGTAATGCGGGCTTCATCCCCACCTGGTAGCTTCCAACTAATTTCATCATTGACGTGCAGCCCCAGCAATGCCGCGCCCAGCGGAGCCATCACTGAAAGTTGTTCGTTACTGTCTTTTAGCGATGCCGGATACACCAGCGTGCGGATATGCTCTTCCTGGTTATTCAGATCGCGAAAACGCACACGGCTATTCATGGTCACCACATCTGCCGGAATGGCGTTTGGTGGCAGAATTTCTGCACGATCCAGTTCTTCATTGAGCGCTTGAGCGACCACTGTACCGGCAAAAGCCGGTTGCGCCAGTAACGCATCCAAACGTTCAGCATCCAGCTCGTTAATCGTGATGGTTGGCTTGGTCATACTACTCTCCAATTCAATTTCAACAAAACATATACCCGTCATACTTCAAGCTGCATGTGTGTTAGCTGCGCTCAATAACCCGAATCACTTACAACACAGTAAGCTCATCAGGATTATCTCCCTTGCCGCCTTCATGCAACTCGAATTATTTAGGGTATAAAAACAACACCCCCGCGCCATAGGAGAGGGGGTGTTAGAAAATAGCTAAATATTTATCTGATATTAGGCGCTTCTGACTAGAAAAGAAAGAGATCAGGATCACGAACTTTTTTCCACTACAAACCGCACTGACGTATTTATATAAAAGTTATTTTGTTGTTAATGATTAAGTTAACTATCTAACAGGCGTTTTTTGCGAAAGTGATCCCACCGGTACATTACATTTCCACTTTGAACTGGAAAAAAAGCCGCTACACAGCTATTCCGCTTGCAGGTAGGGTGATGTTACAGCGCAGAGAGAAGATAACTGAACTTATCTTTATCGTCAGAAAGTTGTTACAGACCTTAAATAATTCGAGTTGTGGGTAGGCGGCAAAGGAGTGAGTCCCTGAAGTAAGTCACTAGGGCGAGAAAACGCAGCCAACGGCCCTACAACCTGAAGTATGACGGATATAGCAAAAATAGGGGATTGCCAGCGTGAATGATGTAGCCGCATTAAATGCCGCCGAGGAACCTGGAAAAGAAGAGGTAATGATTATTACTGAGCGGGTATTAGCTGAAATTACCGCGATGTTAAATAGTGAAAATATTTTTACCAATAAAGTTCAGCAACAAATGTTGACATCACATATTCGTGCCATGGTATTGCGTTCCATAACTGGTGAGCCATTACCTGAAGTGGATAAATCATTATTTGATGAGATTTCAGCACATTCGATGCAAATGGCCCAGCAAGTGGTCGATAAATTTGCCAATTTGCCCATTGAAGAAGCCTATTTGTTGTCGGTGCATTTTGAAGTAGCGAAAGACAATAACCCATAAAACAGTGATCTGGAGAAGTGACTATGAGTCAAATTACCGTTGTGATTGGCGACCGTTTAGGTAAAGGCCAAAAAGTGGGCCAGGGTGTTGAATTGGCTGGTGGCCGCGTAGTGGTTATTCCCGGTGTTGCCGCAGACATGAAATTGGGTGATGTGATGAACAGTGAAAAAGCTGACTTTGGCATTTCATTCTGCGGCAGTGGCGGTGCGGGTGCTATTACGGCGCAAAATAAATATGGTTACAAAGCAAAATACGGCATGCGTTCTGTGGAAGAAGGCGTGACGGCAATAAATGAAGGCTGCAAAGTGCTGGGCTTCGGATTTATGGATAAAGAAGAATTAGGCCAGAGATTAGTCGAAGCTTATATCAAGAAATACGGTCAACCGTAATGAAAGAGCAATATACCACTCAGGTGCAAGTGAAAGGTAAAGGCGATACTAAGGAAAAAGCTTTCGCTAACGCACTCGGTAATGTCCAGAATACGGTGTTGAAATCGACACAAAATATTCTGTTACGGATTGAGCCACAAGACGTAAAAGTATTAAACGCAGAATTATCAGTTAAAAATGAGAAGTTTTTATTCTTTTTCCTGCCGCGTGAAAGAAAGACATATAGCGTTGAATTAGATATTACCGTGAACGTGACAATTATTAATACGGATAAGGTCGTCTTCATATCTAAATGAAAAGGATATACTGATGTTTCTAATCATTCTTTTTAAGTCGATTATTATCGGCGGACTGGTCGGTGTGGGGGTAGGTGTTGGGGCCGCCCGTATGTTTCATGCACCGACAATACAGGGGATGGGGGCATTTCGTACCTTGGGCGAACTGAACTCATGCGAGGGAGATCCGGCGTCGCACTTCTCCTTTGGATTAGGCTTCTTCTTCAACGCCTGGGCCTCTTCGGTGGCAGCAGGTGCCTTTACTCAGGATGTCGACCACCGCATCATTCCTAACTGGGGTGCCGCCGCATTGATGATTAAAAATCGTAATGTAGCGGAAACCATGCATAACCCGAAAAAGATGGCAATTGCCTGCGGGATTATCGGGGTTATTGTTGTCAGTTTCCTAAACACCACTGCTTCTGCGGTACCAGCAGCATTACAGGTTACGGCCATTAAAGTATTGGTACCAGCAGCAAATATTCTGGTTAACACCGTGATGCCGGTTATTTTCTGGCTGGCGGCTATTGATGCCGGGCGTCGCTCTGGTTTCTGGGCCACTATTTTTGGCGGGTTGGCTCAGCTAATTATGGGTAACGCCGTACCTGGTCTGGTGTTGGGTATTTTAATTGGTAAAGGTGTTGAGGAAAGCGGCTGGAATAAAGTGACTAAGATCATGATGACAGTGATTGTTCTGTTATTTGTGCTCAGTGGTTTCTTCCGCGGATTCGATCTGAAATTCCTGGAGTCATTTAGCCTGAGCGCGCCGGTTTGGCTCGATACCATTCATAACGCATTGAGCGGAAAATAATATAACGAGAGGAGCTTGATGATGGATGAACAAACCAAGAAGAATTTCTGGTATGCCGACTGGTCATTTCCAATCTTTGTAGGATTATTATCCTCCGGCGTATTTGCAGGTACTCATATGTATTATTTATATGGTATCGGTGCATTTAACGAAGTGGCATTTGTTTCAATGCTACGTGCTGGTATGGATACCGGTGTTTATGGTGCGGTGGCTGCATTTGGTGCCAGCTTCTTATTCGCCCGTATTATTGAAGGTTCGCTTGTCGGTATTTTGGATATTGGTGGCGCGATTCAAACCGGTGTCGGTCTGGGTGTGCCAGCATTATTACTGGGTGCCGGATTTGTCTTCCCGGTGGCTAATTTTGCCGCCTCACTGGTAACCGGCCTGATTATTGGTTTAGCTATCGGCTATCTGATTATTTTGGCGCGTAAATTTACGATTAACCAAAGTAATTCTACTTATGGTGCCGACGTTATGATGGGGGCCGGTAACTCCTCTGGCCGTTTCCTCGGGCCATTGATTATCCTGTCAGCCATAACAGCATCAATTCCAATTGGGATTGGTTCTTTAGGTGGCGCTTTACTGTTTTATCTGTGGAATAAACCAATTACCGGCGGCGCGATTTTGGGTGCCATGATTTTAGGGTCTATTTTCCCAGTCGCTATTTCATGATGTCAGGGGTAAATATTCAAATTACCGGATATTTACCCTGCTAACACTGCTGCAACGTCAAGTAAGAAGGACATAATGGAGAATAAAGATAATGTATGACTTTATTATCACACGCGCACTATTAGTTGACGGTCGTCAGGTTAATATCGTAATTAATGATGGGAAAATTGTGGCCGTCGATGCGGCTATTGCCACTGAAGATAATAATCAAGCCGAGCCTTCAGTTTCTTGCGCTAAAAAAGTGTTGGATTTGGCCGGGAAATATTACATCAGTGCTGGCTGGATTGATTCCCATGTGCATTGTTACCCCGCATCTCCTATTTATCATGACGAAGCTGATTTGGTCGGAGTCGCCAGTGGCGTGACGACGGTGGTGGATGCCGGCAGCACCGGTGCCAATGATGTGGATGATTTTTACCGCCTAACCCGTGCCGCCAAAACCCATGTTTATGCTTTTCTGAATATTGCGAAAACCGGCATCGTGACGCAAAACGAATTAGCGGATATGGCGCAGATTGATAAGCAAAGTGTCAGTCAGGCTATTGGCCGTAATCCTGGTTTTATTATCGGTATTAAAGCCCGCATGAGCAGCAGCGTGGTCGGTAAAAACGGCATTAAACCGTTGGTGCGAGCCAAAGAGATTCAACAAGAAAATAATCAGCTACCCTTGATGGTACATATTGGCAATAACCCGCCGGACTTGGATGAGATTGCCGACTTGTTAACGCAAGGCGATATTATTACTCACTGCTATAACGGTAAACCCAATCGTATTCTGACCCCTGCCGGGACCTTGCGTGATTCTATCCAACGCGCATTGAAACGCGGTGTATTACTGGATGTTGGGCATGGCAGTGCCAGTTTCAGCTTTGATGTTGCCGAACTGGCCATCAAGCAAGGTATTTACCCGCACACCATCAGCTCCGACATCTATTGTCGCAACCGTATTAATGGGCCAGTGCACAGCCTGGCGACGGTGATGTCCAAATTTTTCACCCTCGGTTTGAGCCTTAAACAGGTTATTGCTTGTGTGACAGAAAATGCCGCGCAAGCTCTGCATTTGACTCACAAAGGGATGCTGGCAACGGGCTATGACGCTGACCTGACGATTTTTGAGCTGAAACAGCAACCTCAGCTATTCAGTGATTCAGAAGGTAAATCGGTTACCGGTGAGACATATCTGGTGCCACTGGCGGCGGTCGTTGCTGGTGACGTAGTATTAACTGACGAAGGGAAGTCAAAAGATGTCTTCAGTATATGAAAAATACCAGTTAAAACATGTAATTAATGCTTCTGGTCGCATGACGATGTTGGGCGTTTCAACGCCACGGCAGGATGTGGTTGAGGCGGTAGATTTGGGCCTAAACCATTACTTCGAAATGAAAGATTTGGTCAATAAGACCGGTGCTTACATTGCTGATTTGCTGAATGTTGAGAGCGCGGTGGTTGTCTCCTGTGCTTCTGCCGGTATTGCTCAGTCGGTCGCTGCGGTGATCGTGAAAGATGATGCCAATTTGCTGGTTAATCTGCATGCTGCCCCGCGCGCAGTGCCGCATGAAATTGTTTTACCGAAGGGCCATAACGTTAACTTCGGTGCGCCGGTCGATACCATGGTGACGCTGGGGGGAGGCAAAGTGGTGGAAGCCGGTTATGCCAACGAATGTTTACCGGAACAGTTGGAAGCGGCGATCACGCCAAATACTGCGGCGATCTTGTATATAAAATCCCACCATTGTGTACAAAAAAGCATTTTATCTGTTGAGCAAGCGGTAGTGATTGCGCGCAAGCATCAATTGCCATTAATTGTTGATGCGGCTGCAGAAGAAGACTTGCAATGTTATTACCAGATGGGTGCAGATTTGGTGATTTACAGTGGTGCCAAAGCTATTGAAGGGCCAACCAGCGGGCTGGTGTTAGGCAAGAAGACCTATATTGATTGGGTGAAGTTGCAATCAAGTGGTATTGGCCGGGCGATGAAAGTGGGTAAAGAGGGTATTCTCGGCCTGACCCATGCTATTGAAAGCTATATGACGCTGGAAAAAGAGACCGGCCAGCAAATGATAGAAAAAATGACACCATTTATCAGTCAGTTAAATACCATTGACGGTGTGTCTGCGAAAGTAGTTTGGGATGCTGCCGGGCGTGATATTGCCCGTACTGAAATCAGTTTTGATGAAGCTAAAATGGGGCGCTCGACACCGGATCTGGTGGATGCGCTGAAAAATGGCGATATTGCTATCTACTTCCGCGCCTATAAAGCTAATGAAGGCAAAATTGAAGTGGATGTGCGCAGTGTCACGCCATTGCAACTCGAGATTATTTATACCTGCATTAACCGCCTGGCTAAGGGAGCCTGACTGATGAAATTGACCCCGAATTATTACCGTGACCGGGTGTGCCTGAATGTGCTGGCCGGTTCAAAAGAGAATGCACGCGAGATTTATCAAGCCGCTGAAGGCCATGTTCTGGTGGGAGTGTTATCGAAGAACTATTCGGATGTCGATAGCGCAGTCAAAGATATGCGCGAATACGCGGCTGTTATCGATAATGCCCTGTCGGTAGGGTTGGGCGCGGGGGACCCGAAGCAATCAACAATGGTCAGCCAGATTGCGCAGCAGGTTCAACCGCAACATGTGAATCAAGTGTTCACCGGTGTTGGCACAAGTCGTGCTTTATTGGGGCAGCATGATACGGTGGTTAACGGCCTGATTTCGCCGACCGGCAAAGTGGGTTACGTAAATATCTCCACCGGGCCACTCAGTTCACAGCAAAAGGAAGCGATTGTTCCAGTGACCACCGCCATTGCTATGTTGAAAGATATGGGCGGCAGTTCGCTAAAGTTTTTCCCAATGAACGGGCTGGACGCTATCGATGAGTACCGTTTTGTGGCTGAGGCTTGTGCTGCTACCGGCTTCTGGTTGGAACCCACCGGCGGCATCAGTCTGGATAATTTTGAACAAATCGTACAAATCGCACTGGATGCCGGGGTAACGAAAATTATCCCGCATATCTACAGTTCGATAATCGACAGCAAAACGGGCAATACTCGCCCAGAAGATGTGCGAGCCTTATTAGCTATCGTGAAAAAAATAGTACCGTAATTATTTGATTTACCTGATATAAACTCACTGGCGGTGAAGGCCTGTGTTGCCGTGTGAGATAACGCTCCCCCTCTGGCCATGGTGGCGGGGGGATGCCCATACACCCTGAATAACGGAGTGGAGCAGTGAGATTTCCCTATCAACGTCTGGCCTACATGTTCGATGCATTGCAATCGGAAACGCTGCCTCAGGATGAGCTGGCGAAACGTTTTGCGGTTTCGACACGTACCGT
The DNA here is from genome assembly GCF_048593885.1 of Yersinia sp. 1252 StPb PI. Classification (NCBI taxonomy): domain Bacteria; kingdom Pseudomonadati; phylum Pseudomonadota; class Gammaproteobacteria; order Enterobacterales; family Yersiniaceae; genus Yersinia; species Yersinia sp. 1252 StPb PI. The sequence continues at coordinate 17,462 of NZ_JAZGQE010000029.1, forward strand.
GCGGGCAGATATTACGGCGTTGAATGAGATCCTTGAACATTATGGTGCGCACTTTATCCATAACCGTGGCTTTGGCTACCGATTGATGATCGATGATGCTGAACGCTTTCGTGCTCTACAGCAGCAAAACCGCAAAACGCACCTAACCCCGCGAACTGCCAATGAGCGAGTGCATTACCTGTTAATCCGTTTTCTGACCTCTGCTTTTTCATTGAAGCTGGAAGATTTAGCTGATGAATGGTTCGTTAGCCGTGGCACATTGCAAAATGATATGGCTGAGGTGAGAGAAAGGCTAAACCGATACCATCTGACGATTGAAACCAAGCCACGCTACGGCATGAAATTGTTTGGTGCCGAGTTGGCTATCCGCACGTGTTTGACCGACCTTTTGTTTCAGCTACATCTACAAGATGCTGATAACCCATTATTAAAGAATGAGTTTCTTAACATTCAGACTATCCCCGAATTAACGGGATTGCTGCATGAGCTATTGGCGCAATATGCGGTACGGTTAACTGATGAGGGCGAGCACTACCTGATTTTCTACTGTGCTGTGGCGATCAAACGCATCGCTGACGGTTATCCGTTATCAGACTTTGATGCCGAAGATGTGGATGAGGCGGTCAAACTCGCCTCCGGCCGTTTGGCAAATGAGTTGAAACTATTATCGGGCAAAGACATTTCGGCAGCAGAAGAAGCGTATTTGCGGGTCAATATTGCCGCCCGCCGGGTGCAAGTCAGCCAGCCTGGTACCAGTCGCCCCAGTGAAATCAACGCCGATGATGAAGAGACATTGGTGGATTATATCCTCTCTTATATCAACGCCCACTATAACTACAATTTGCAGGGCGATAAGCAGTTACGAATTGATTTACTCACCCATATCAAGACCATGATTACGCGGGTGAAGTATCAGATAACTATCCCTAATCCATTGTTATCCAATATTAAACAGCACTATCCGATGGCTTATGACGTAACACTGGCGGCGGTATCCAGTTGGGGCAAATATACGCCTTATAGCTTGAGTGAGAATGAGATAGGCTATCTGGTACTGCACATCGGTGTTGGGTTGGAACGCCATTACAATATTGGTTATCAACGTCATCCACAGGTGATGTTGGTGTGTGATACCGGTAACTCCACTACCCGAATGATTCAGGCGCAGATTGCTCGTAAGTATCCGCAGATCGTGATGACACAGACCATTTCCCTGCGTGATTACGAAAATCTCGACCATATCGACGAAGATTTTATTATTTCTAACTCACGTCTGGCGGAAAAGAATAAGCCGGTGGTAGTAATGTCACCGTTTCCGACTGAATATCAGTTAGAACAACTGGGTAAGTTGGTGCTAGTGGATCGCACTCGCCCTTATATGTTGGAAAAGTTTTTCGACAGTAATCATTTTATGATTATCGACCAGCCGATGACACAAGAGCAGTTATTTAAAAAAGTGTGCAGTCAGTTGGAAGAGGAAGGGTTCGTTGATGCGGACTTTTACCCATCGGTGGTGGAGCGTGAGGCGATTGTCTCCACCATGCTGGGGGAGGGGATTGCACTGCCACACTCACTCGGTCTGTTAGCCAAAAAGACCGTGGTGGTTACCCTGCTAGCCCCCAATGGCATTGCCTGGGGTGATGGTGAGGTAGCCCATGTCATTTTCCTGTTAGCTATCAGTAAAACTGATTATGAAGAAGCGATGGCGATTTACGACTTGTTCGTTACTTTTGTGCGAGAGCGTTCAATGAGCCGTTTATTGAGCAGTCAGCATTTTGATAGCTTCAAGGCGATAGCGATTGATTGTTTGAGTCGAATTTAATTTTTTGTTATTGATTTAGTGGATTGATTCGGTTGATGTTCGTTTAGTTATCGGTTCGGTTGATATGAGATTGGTTCTCAATTCCCCTCCGATGCCTCAACCGCCAAAGGGGTTACAAGCGCGTAACCCCCTTGGAACCCCTGCGCTTACGCACGTATCGCTTGTCCACTTCGTGGATACCCTCTTTCATCGTTTCGGTTGACAGACCGCCGTGATTCGCTCCTGCTCAAGCACGTCTCGCTCGGCTTCCCTGCCTCGCGTCCTACCTACTCTCCTCATTCGGCAGCTCAAATGTGCTTTTAACATCACAACCTAAAAACAGGGTTTTGAATTAGCTTTTGATGTTGAGCGCAATCAGGAATATTGCCGACAAGGAGGGAGGGTAGAGTGAGCCGCCATGGACGGCGGCGAAAAGCGCGCTTGAGCATGGATGCGAATCGCGCTGGCTCGTCAGCCCGAAAGATGCAGGCGGTTTACCCGCAGGGCAATATTTCGAGCAAGCCGCAGGTGAAGGAGGGCCGGCTTGCCCTCCTTCTCGGTTGAGGCGATAGAGATCAGATGAGCACTAAACGAATATCAACCGAAGCCTGATCCGATCAACCGAACCGATAACCAAATTAAAGATATCACTGCCAGCCATATCTCCTCACAAACCACCCTTTCACTAACTGCGTTGTCACCATATAGCCGGTTAAGATCACCATCAGCCACGGGAAGTAAGAGAGTGGCAGCGCTTGCAATTGCAGGAATCCAGCCAGTGGAGAGAAGGTTAGCCCGATACCAATGGCCACCACCGCCAGTGTCATTAGACATAGCGGCCAAGAGGCGCGGCTCTGGATGAAGGGAATTTTACGGGTACGGATCATATGCACAATTAAGGTCTGGGACAGCAGTCCTTCAACAAACCAACCGGATTGGAACAACGTCTGCATTTCTGGCGTATTGGCTTTAAATACCCACCACATCAGGCAAAAAGTCAGTACGTCAAAAATAGAACTTATCGGACCAAAGAACACCATAAATCGCCCCAAATCGCCGGCGTTCCAGCGTTGTGGCTTTGCCAGTTGCTCTTCATCAACGTTATCGAATGGAATAGCAATCTGCGAAATATCGTACATCAGATTCTGGATTAACAGATGGAGTGGCAGCATGGGTAGGAAGGGCAAAAATGCGCTAGCAATCAGGACGCTGAAGACGTTACCAAAGTTAGAACTGGCGGTCATCTTGATGTATTTCAGCATGTTGGCAAATGTGCGGCGGCCTTCAATTACCCCTTGCTCCAGCACCATCAGGCTCTTTTCCAACAAGATGATATCGGCGGCTTCTTTAGCAATATCTACTGCTGAATCCACCGAGATCCCAATATCAGCAGCACGCAGTGCCGGTGCATCATTGATGCCATCCCCCATAAAACCGACCACATGACCGGCATTACGCAGGTTCTGTACGATGCGTTCTTTGTGCATTGGTGTCAGCTTGGCGAACACCGTGGTGGTGCGGGTGGCCTGCGTCAGTTGTGTCTCCGTCATCTGCTCGATATCACTGCCACGCAAGACATGCTCGACAGATAATCCAACATCTTTACATACCTTACGCGCAACTAACTCGTTGTCACCGGTAAGAATTTTAACGTTAACGCCATTGCGTTTTAGTGCCAGCAGCGCCGGCGCTGTGCTCTCTTTCGGCGGATCGAGAAAGGCGATATACCCTTCCAAGATCAGGTCATATTCATCAATAACAGCATAATCCCGCTGATAAGCTGGCATGATACGGGTGGCAACCGCCACCACTCGCAGTCCTTGCTGGTTCTGTTCATCGGTAATGCGGCGGATGCGTGCCAACAGCGCGTCGGTCAATGGGATAATTTCACTCCCTTGGCGCACATGACGGCAAATGGACAACATCTCTTCCAGCGCGCCTTTGCAGATAAGTTCGTGATAATCCGCTTTATCGCTGACCACCACTGACATGCGACGGCGTTCAAAATCGAATGGGATCTCATCGATTTTGCGGTAACCCGCCAGCGTATCGGCCGCCCGAGATTCTGCATCTTTTGACTCAGCCATGGAAGATAACACCGCGACATCCAGCAGATTTTTTAATCCCGTTTGGTAATAACTGTTGAGCCAGGCGTAGTGCAGCACCCGCTCACAATTGGCCCCAAACACATCGGTGTGGCTTTCCAACACAATTTTATCTTGCGTCAGGGTGCCGGTCTTATCGGTACACAGAATATCCATCGCGCCAAAGTTCTGAATAGCATCTAAGCGCTTGACGATCACTTTCTGCCTGGACAGTTTCACCGCCCCTTTTGCCAACGTCGACGTGACGATCATCGGCAGCATTTCCGGGGTTAAACCCACAGCAACAGAGAGCGCGAACAGCGCGGCTTCCCACCAGTCACCTTTGGTAAAACCGTTTATCAACAACACGATAGGTGTCATGACTAACATAAAGCGAATCAGCAACCAACTGACTTTACTGATGCCACTCTGGAAGGCATTAGGTTGCTCATCCTGATGCGTCACACGCTCTGCCAGCAGACCGAAATAGGTTTGGTTACCGGTGCCTACCACGATAGCCAGTGCCGAACCGCTAACGACATTGGTGCCCATAAAGCACAGCGTGTCTCGTTCGAGTGGATTTTGTTCCTCACACTCACGGCATTGCGCCACTTTCTCAACCGGCAGTGACTCACCGGTTAAGGCGGCCTGACTGATAAACAGATCTTTGGCCACCAGAATACGTAAATCCGCCGGGATCATATCGCCCGCAGATAGTTTGATGATATCGCCGGGCACTAACTGAGAGATCGGTAGCTCGCGATGCTCGCTCTTGCCCGTATGGGCATCACTGCGCACCACAGTTGCGGTATTGCTGACCATGGCTTTTAAAGCATCCGCAGCGCGGTTAGAACGTGCTTCCTGAATAAAATGCATCAGGGTGGAAATTAACACCATAGCACCAATCACCAATGCGGCGGTGAGGTCTTCGGTGGCGTAGGAAATCAGAGCCAGAATGGTGAGCAGCAAGTTAAACGGGTTGCGATAGCAGTGCCATAAGTGGACCCACCAACGGGTAGCTTGCTGATTTTCAATGAGATTACTGCCATTTTGCAGACGAATGGCTGCGGCTTCTTGTTCCGTTAACCCTTCGGGGTGGCTCTGAAAACGCCGATAAAGTTGTGGTGGCGTTTCATTCGCGCACTGCAAACGTTGCTGAGTCAGCGCTGCGGGCAAATCTTTTGTCGCACTTCCCTGCGGCAAGCCATCTAACATGGTTTCCCGGCGAATTAGGCGGCGAGGCAGGTTACGGCTCAACACATTGAGCAACTGCCGGGTGAAATTTTTAACTTGCATGGTTTGAGCCTTACTGTCATGTCACAAAGCCGTTTGTCGGACGGTCTTTATGTTGCGCCCACGGCAAATCTGCCGTAGAGAGGGCAAAAACATCATCAGCAGAAACTAACGCAAGGACGTGCGCAGTGACCGCTTATCAGATTGTTATCCGATAAAGCAGCCACCCTGAATGGGGAATTACCTTACCGGACACACCAAAAGGTGTAGGTCGAGGGAACAGGGTCCACTGGGTAATTAACCTCCGGTTTTATTTAAAGATTGTTAGCGGCTGTCTAACAGCTAAACAGACATTAAACCGCATCACTGTTCTCGCCACGCCAAAAACCACCCCGACGGTAAGATATGCCGTTAGGGCAGTAATATGCTGCGAGTCATTGGGATATCATGCGCTGAGTCTGATTCTGCGCATGCTAGACTTCCCACAACTTCGATAATATAAATAATCAGTTTATTATATGTTTCCAAACCTAAACATTAGGTAAACCATGCAAAACCGTTTGACCATAAAGGACATTGCCCGCATGAGTGGAGTTGGAAAATCCACGGTTTCACGGGTATTGAATAACGAAGGGAGCGTCAGTCCACAAACTCGTGAACGAGTGGAAGCTGTCATCCGTCAGCAGGGATTTACCCCGTCAAAATCAGCCCGGGCCATGCGGGGGCAGAGTGATAAAGTTGTGGGTATTATTGTCTCGCGTCTGGATTCGCCATCTGAAAATCAGGCGGTGCGCACGATGCTGCCACTGTTCTATCAGCAAGGTTATGATCCTATCCTGATGGAGAGCCAGTTTGATCCTGAATTGGTCAGTGAACATTTACATGTGCTGCAACAGCGCCATGTGGATGGCGTCATTTTGTTTGGTTTCACTGGGTTAACCACAGAAATGCTCTCGCCATGGCAGGAACGAATGGTGGTGCTGGCGCGCGAGTATGCGGGTTTTTCTTCCGTGTGCTACGACGACGACGGGGCAGTGCGCCTGTTGATGGATAAGTTACGCCACGCTGGGCATCGGCATATTAGTTATATTGGCGTGCAGCCGTCGGATGCCACTACCGGTATGCGTCGTCATCAATCTTATCTTGATTACAGCCAACAACATGGCCTGCTACCGACGGTTGCACTGGGTGAACTGAGTTATCAAAGTGGCTTCCTACTCGCACCTCAGGTGATAAAACCCGATACCTCGGCGCTGGTGTGTGCCTCTGACACTATCGCTATGGGGGTGAGTAAGTATTTACAACAGCAGAGCCTGCAACACATTCAGGTCTGCGGCATTGGTAATACACCGCTGTTGCACTTTTTGTTCCCAAATACCCTGTCAGTCGAGCTGGGTTATGGCACCGCTGGAGTGAAAGCCGCCCAACAATTACTTGACCAACTTAATCATAGTCAATCAATTCAACAAATTATCATTCCTGGTCAACTGGCCTGATTCTTCTTTTCTCGACGTGATGCTATCTGAAATCCCACCCTGTGTGGTGGGAGTGCGTGATGGGCGAACCCATGGTTTACGGCCAAGAACATCATAAAAAGTTGTCAAATTGTGATCTCTAACGCAAGTTGGGAACGTTCCCATTTCATAAAAATCAATACATAGCTAATCTTTAATAAGCTGTATATTTAACAGGCTATCGATGTATTTTTTCTTTAAGACTGACCCTACTGCTTTTATTAAGAAAAACGAATAAGTCGCACGTTATCTCACCTTTACGAAAGGTACGTTGAAATGAGCAAAGTAAAACAACAAGATATCGATCAATTGATCGTACTGGTGGGAGGCAGAGATAATATTGCCACCGTCAGCCACTGCATTACCCGGCTACGCTTTGTGTTGAATGACCCCTCTAAAGCTTCACCTAAAGAAATTGAAAATCTGTCGATGGTTAAAGGCTGCTTTACTAATGCCGGGCAATTTCAAGTGGTTATCGGGCCTGAAGTTGACGATTACTATCAAGCGCTGATTGCTAAAATTGGCCTGAATGAAGTGGATAAAGAGCAGACCAAACTGGCTGCACGGCAGAACATGACTTGGTTTGAACGTGGTATTTCTCACTTTGCCGAGATTTTCTTCCCGTTGCTGCCAGCGCTGATCAGCGGAGGCTTGATTCTTGGCTTCCGTAATGTGATTGGCGATATTCCGATGTCTGATGGCAAAACGCTGGCACAGATGTATCCGGCATGGAAAACCATTTACGACTTTCTCTGGTTGCTGGGCGAAGCCATCTTCTTCTACCTACCGGTGGCCATCTGCTGGTCGACAGTGAAGAAGATGGGGGGCACCCCGGTATTGGGGATTGTGTTGGGTATCACCTTGGTATCACCACAACTGATGAATTCCTACCTGCTGGGACAACAGATCCCCGAAGTTTGGAACTTTGGCTGGTTTACCATTGAAAAAGTAGGTTATCAGGCACAGGTCATTCCATCGATTTTGGCAGGTTTGGCGCTGGGTTGGATTGAAACTAATCTGAAGAAAATCATTCCAGCCTATCTTTATCTGGTGGTGGTGCCGGTAGTTTCCCTGTTGCTGGCGGTATTCCTCGCCCATACGCTTATCGGGCCATTTGGCCGCATGATTGGTGATGGTGTGGCCTGGGGAGTGAAAGCTGTCATGACAGGCAGCTTCGCGCCGATTGGTGCCGCACTGTTTGGCTTCTTGTATGCGCCGCTAGTCATTACCGGCGTGCATCAGACCACGTTAGCCATTGATATGCAGATGATTCAGAGCATGGGCGGTACACCGGTATGGCCGCTGATTGCGCTGTCTAACATTGCACAGGCATCTGCGGTATTGGGCATTATTATCATTAGCCGCAAGATCAATGAGCGCGAAATATCAGTACCTGCGGCAATTTCAGCCTATCTGGGTGTTACTGAACCGGCAATGTACGGTATCAACCTCAAATATCGCTTCCCGATGTTGTGCGCCATGATTGGTTCTGCGTTGGCGGGCCTCATTTGTGGTCTGACTGGGGTGATGGCGAACGGTATTGGTGTCGGTGGCCTGCCGGGTATTTTATCCATCAAACCACAGTTCTGGGCGATTTATGCTGTGGCAATGTTAGTGGCGATCGTGGTGCCATTGGTGCTGACTATACTGGTTTACAAACGTAAAGAGAGTCGTGGCGAATTACCGGTCTAAATCGTATTCCTCCGCCAAAGGTTATCCTGTGGCGGAGCTGTTTCTTTAATTTTCTCTGTTTTTACTACGAATAAGAGCCTGCTATGAATAATCCTATCCCTTGGTGGCAAAACGGCGTCATTTATCAGATTTACCCGAAGAGTTTTCAGGATAGCACCGGTAATGGCTATGGTGACCTGGCTGGCGTGACGCAACGGTTGGATTATCTGCACAAACTCGGCGTTGATGCCCTCTGGTTGACACCGGTTTATGTCTCGCCACAAGTGGATAACGGCTATGACGTTGCCGACTACTGCGCCATTGACCCTGCTTACGGCAGCTTAGATGATTTCAAAACGTTGGTTGCGGCTGCTCATCAGCGGGGTATTCGTATCGTAATGGATATGGTGTTCAATCATACCTCGACTGAACATGCCTGGTTTAAAGCATCAGCAGAGCGCAACAGCCCGTACCGTCAGTTCTATATTTGGCGTGATGGTGAGGGTGATAATTTACCGAATAACTGGCGCTCGAAATTTGGTGGTAATGCCTGGCAATGGCATGCTGAAAGCGGCCAATATTATCTGCACCTGTTCGCTACCGAGCAGGCAGATCTTAATTGGGAGCACCAGCCGGTACGTGATGAACTGAAGAAAGTGTGCGAGTTTTGGGCTGATATTGGTGTGGATGGTTTGCGCCTGGATGTAATTAATCTGGTATCCAAACAGCAAGACTTCCCGGATGATTTTGTGGGTGATGGCCGCCGTTTCTATACCGATGGCCCCCGTATCCACGAATTTTTACAAGAAATGAGCCGTGATGTGTTTCAGCCGCGCGGCCTGATGACGGTTGGCGAGATGTCGTCCACCCGCCTTGAGCATTGCCAGCGTTATGCCGCATTGGGCGGGGATGAGCTGTCGATGACCTTTAATTTCCATCATCTAAAAGTGGATTATCTTAATGGGGAAAAATGGTCGCTAATGCCGCCGGATCGGGTGGAACTCAAACAGATATTTAACCAGTGGCAGCAGGGGATGCATAACCGTGCGTGGAACGCGTTGTTCTGGTGTAATCACGACCAGCCGCGCATTGTATCGCGCTTTGGTGACGAAGGTGCACTGCGCGTGCCTGCGGCCAAGATGCTGGCAATGGTACTGCACGGTATGCAAGGTACGCCATATATCTACCAAGGCGAAGAGATTGGCATGACCAATCCTAATTTTACCTCGATTAATCAATACCGTGATGTCGAAAGTCTGAATATGTTTGCTGAGCTAACTGCACAAGGTCGCGATCCTGACGAGTTATTAGCGATTCTGGCAGCCAAATCCCGTGATAATAGTCGTACCCCGATGCAATGGGATCGCAGCCGTAATGCCGGTTTCAGTCAGGGAACTCCATGGATCGAACCCTGCAGTAACTATGCTGAAATTAATGTTGATAGCGCGCTGGCTGATGCTGACTCGGTGTTTTATGCCTATCAATATCTGATAGCCCTGCGTAAACAACATGATGTGTTCACTTTTGGTGACTATCGTGATCTCTGCCCGCAACATCCAGAGTTGTGGTGCTACTTGCGCCACTGGCAGGGTAAGCAGTTGTTGGTGGTGGCTAACCTGAGCGGTGAACCGCAACAATGGCAGCCAGAGGAGATTGCGCTGGACGGTAACTGGCAATTGTTGATGAGCAGCTACGGCGAAAGTGCATTCCAGCCGCAGGAGATGGTATTGCGGGCATATGAGGGGATTTATTGGGTGAGAGATTGATTTAGTTCAGATCAGTGGCTTCTCTCCTTGCTCGGCAGCCCAAATGTGCTTTTAACTTCAAAGGCCAATTCAAAACAAAAGGCTATGGTTTTGATTCTGACTCTCTTTTGACGTTGAGCGCAATCAGGAATATTGCCGACGAGGATGGAGGCCGCAATGGTTAGGTGAACACTGAACGCATATCAACCGAAACCAGAACCTATCCATCACCAAAACTAAATCACTTCCCCAACTTCAGCGCTGGTAGCTGAGAGAAAATACTCACCAGCCCCTCGCCCCAGCCCTTACGGATCATCATAAAATAGGGATGATCTTCGGTGATGCGATATTGCTGTTCGGTACTGAAACTATCGAGTGGATAGATCATCACATCTAGCGGTAAGCCGACGGATAAATTACTGCGCAAAGTTGAGTCCATAGAGATCAACGCGCACTGCATGGCCTGATCCAACGTGGTGTGGTAATTCAACACCCGATCAATAATCGGCTTGCCATACTTACTTTCGCCAATTTGAAAGTAGGGGGTGTCCTGCGTGGCTTCAATAAAGTTACCCTGCGGATAAATATGAAACAGCCGCAGTCCTTCACCTTTAATTTGCCCGCCTAACAATAGGTTACAGTTAAAATCGGTTCCGCCGCTGTTTTGCTGCGCACCGCTGTCTCGGTTAATCACCTCGCGTACCGTCTCCCCCAGAAGTGTTGCGGCCTCATACATCGAGCGCACATTCAGCAGGTTAGTTTGTTCCGGGTCCAGACAGCGGCGTTGCAGCAAACTGACAATACTCTGTGTGGTTGCCAGATTCCCCGCACTTTGCACCACCAGCGTTCGTTCACCCTCTTGCTGAAACAGGTATAATTTGCGAAAAGTGGAAATATGATCCACCCCGGCATTGGTACGGGAGTCAGAGGCAAAGACTAACCCGGATGACAGCCGCATGGCCACACAGTAGGTCATAACACAGTATCCTTAGAGCCTATCTCACTAGGGCTATTTTATTTGCCAGCAACGCGCTTTATTGCGACATATCGCGTCGCGGGTTAGATAACATATGCACGGCTGCGATGGTCTGCATATCTTCAAAGCCACCACCACGGCGAATACCTCGCACCGGGCAGGCATCCAGATAATCAATGCCCACCGCCAGTTTTAAATGCTGGTTCGGTTGACAGGTATTATTGGTGACATCAAAGCTCTGCCAGTGTCCATTCAGCCACACTTCTGCCCATGCGTGGGTCGCGACATGACTGGAGGATTCTGTATAAAGATAGCCGCTCACATAGCGTGCCGGAATATTTAAACTTCGGCAACAGGCAAGAAAGACGTGGGTGTGATCCTGACACACCCCTTGTTCGGCGGCAAAAGCTTGTGCCGCACTGTCCTGTACCGTGGTGGTGCCGGGGCTATAGGGCATTTTTGCCAGCAATTCACCCATCATTTGCGTCAGGCAGTCTAATTGCGCATCGGCGTGGGTAGCACCCTGACAATAACCTGAAGCAAACTGGCGAATGGCGGCATCTGGCTGAGTCAATGGGCTGTGGCGAAGAAAGACCAGTGGAGAGAGGTGGTCGCCGCTGTCATCTTCTACATTGTCTGCAATCTCTACCACGCCCTGAGCTTGAATGGTGATAGCTTGATGAGGCTTATCCAGAGTGAGTACATGTAGCACATTACCAAAGGCATCCGTGGTACAAATGGCCTCTTCCGGTAAGGTCAGTTGCCAGGATAAAATGCGCTGGTGGGCTGAATCCTGTGGGGTCAGGCGCAGATACTGAGTGCTGTGTTGCACCTGTTGTGCATAGGTGTAATGGGTGCTGTGATCGACATTCAGTCTCATTGGACCTCCAGATAGGTTTGGCGGATGCTGTCAGCGATAGCGTTGATCTTGCCTAAAAAATCCATCAGATAGCTGTGTAATCCGTCGGCCATCACATCCGTAATGCTGCTAAATCGCAGCTCAGCAAGCAAAATATTGACCAGCCGCCGAGGTTGGTTGCTACGATTGCCACCAATCAACGCCAACTGCTGTTCCATATCGTTAATGCAAGCCAGCAGCGAACGCGGGATCTCATTGCGTAAAATCAGTAACTCAGCAATCGCCTCACGACTCAGTTGCTGCTTATATAAACTGTGGTATGCCTCCCGCGCACTGACGGCGCGTAATAAAGTATCCATCCGGTAGTATTCGCGTACCGGGTCATCGTCGCTATCCAGTAATTGGTTTTTCACATCCAACAAGCGCGCGGTGCTGTCAGCCCGTTCAATCAAGGTACCCAGTCGAATAAAATAGAGTGCATCACTGCGCAGCAAGGTGCCATATACCGCACCGCGAAATAGATGTGAGCGCTCCTTAACCCAATCAAAAAAGGCATCAATTCCGGCAGCGCTGATACCTTGGCGGCGTAGCTGTTTCATCTCAATCCAGGTGGCATTGATACTTTCCCAAACCTCGGACGATAAGCTGCCGCGTACTGCATGGGCATTGTTCCACGCCATCTGCAAACAACTAAAAATACTGCTGGGGTTGTTGCTGTCGAGCACGAAGAAATTCAGCAGATGGGTCATCGAGACCTGCGGATAGTGCTCGGTAAACAGTGTCTGGGTGTTGCTCAGGCTGAGTGGCACCAGTAGATCAAAATTCACCCGATTGCTGGTTGGCATCATCGATAACCGGTTGGTGACATCCAGCACCCTGGTGATGTTTTCTGCCCGCTCCAGATAGCGGGCCATCCAATAAAGCTCACTGGCTGTTCGGCTTAGCATGCATCGTCCTCCAATACCCAGGTATCCTTGGTTCCGCCACCTTGCGAAGAGTTAACGACCAACGACCCTTCTGCCAGTGCGACTCGGGTTAAGCCCCCAGGCACTAAACGAATTTCTGCACCACACAGGGCAAAAGGACGTAAATCAATATGGCGCGGTGCAAGTCCGCTATTCACAAAGGTCGGGCAGGTAGAAAGGGCGAGGGTTTCTTGTGCGATGTAATTTTGTGGTCGCGCCAAGAGTAACTGGCGGAATTGGGCTATTTCAGCTTGTGTCGCCGCAGGTCCAATCAACATGCCATATCCCCCGGCTCCATGAACTTCTTTCACTACCATCTGATCCAGATTAGCTAATACATATGAAAGATCAGTGGGTTGGCGGCATTGCCAGGTGGGAACATTCGCCAGAATCGGTTCTTCGGAAAGATAAAAACGAATCATTTCAGGGACATAAGGATAGATGGATTTATCATCGGCGACGCCAGTACCAATCGCATTAGCCAATACCACACCACCTGCGCGATATACCGACAGTAGTCCGGGGACACCGAGCATGGAGTCAGGGCGGAAAGCCAGCGGATCGAGGAAGGCATCATCCACCCGCCGGTAGACAACATCGACTTTGCAGGGGCCTGCGGTAGTTCGCATAAATACTGCCCCTTCTTTGACAAATAAGTCAGCACTTTCAACCAGTTCAACCCCCATCTGTTGAGCCAAAAAACTGTGTTCAAAATAGGCACTGTTAAAGCGCCCCGGGGTTAGCACTACTACGGTAGGGTCGTTGACCGGTGTGCTTTCGCGCAGCGTTTGTAACAGGTGAGAAGGGTAGCGCTCAACAGGTGCAATGCGTTGTTGTGCAAACAACTCCGGGTAGAGCCGCATCATCATTTTACGGTTTTCCAGCATATACGAGACGCCGGACGGGGTACGCAGGTTATCTTCCAGCACGTAATAGAGACCATCGCTGTTGCGGACCATATCCACACCGATGATATGTGCATAAGTATCACGGTGCAGGTTCACCCCTTGCATACAGGGCTGATATTGGTCATTCGCCAGCACTTGTTCGGCCGGAATAATGCCCGCTTTCAGGATATGTTGTTCATGGTAAATATCATGTAAGAACGCATTCAACGCTTGTACGCGCTGGCGAATGCCGCGATCCAGCATTTGCCATTCGCTGGCGGGAATAATGCGTGGCACGCTATCGAACGGTATTAATCGCTCTGCGCCATCATCGTCACCATACACATTAAAGGTAATGCCTACCCGGTGAAATAGCAGTGCAGCTTCTTCACGCTTACGCGCAATGGTTAGCTGATCGGCCTGTTGTAACCATTGCCAATAGGCATCGTAATGGCCTCGGTGTTGCCCCTCAGCCAGTAACATTTCATCGAAAAATCGTGATACGGAAAGGTCGATGTTCAGCATTATCACCTCGCTAACAGAACAGGCTGTATTGGTGATCACGCATAAACTGTGCCAGCTCGTAAAACAGGCAAAATAAAGGGGATTAGAGCGATTTCAGCCCTATTAAGGTGCAATTAGTGAGTGTAATGCATTATTACTGAGCAGAAAGTTGCCACATCATGATCATGATGATCTGCAATAGCGCATTGTGAAAGGCAGAGAGAAAATATTAGCAGGATAGCAATAAAAAACGGCTGGTAATCACCAGCCGTAGACGCAATGACATCAGAATTAACGACGTACCGCGATAGCTTCGATTTCGATCTTCACATCTTTTGGCAGACGCGCAACTTCAACACATGAACGTGCAGGGAATGGCGCATTGTGTTCAGTAAAGAAAGCTTCGTAAGTGGCATTAACTGTGGTGAAGTCATTCAGATCTTTCACAAATACAGTGGTTTTCACGATATCGGCAACTTTCAAACCCGCGGCTTCAACGATAGCTTTTACATTCTCCAGTGACTGACGCGTCTGTGCTGATACATCATCGGCGACCAAACCTGTTTTTGGATCAACAGGGATCTGGCCTGACGTGAGGATCATACTACCCAGATCGACACCTTGAACATAAGGGCCGATGGCGGCAGGGGCGAGCTCAGTGCTGATATTGCGTGACATGTTGACTCCTGGTTACGTAATGCGGAAGGAACCCGTCATCTTTCATGTTGCTGGTATATTGGCTGCGCTCAATTACCCGAATCACTTAGCGTGATGCGCTCATCGGGACTATAAGCCTCATCCTGCGGGCCAGCGTTTACCGCTTTCCTGCACCATGAAATCTATTGGGTTTAATTATTTCTATATTATAAAGATGGGGTAGATTACGGCAACCCACGTGAATCAAATTTGCGATGTCGCATTGCTGCGAATATTGCCACTATTGTAAATATTAACGGGCAGCAATATTCGCTTAAGCCGAGCATTAATCCGCTTGCAGCACTTAATCCGCTTGCAGCACTACCTGGTGATCAAACTCTTTCTCGCAATATTTACATTTAAGGTGGATTTCACCTTGTTGTGCTTTTACTTTAAAGCTGGAGTCGACTGGCTCATTGTGGCTGATGCAGTTACTGTTTGGGCAAGTGAGGACGCCATCGATCTGCTCTGGCAGGCTTAGGGTCAGTTTCTTCACCACTTCGTAGTTATCGATGCGGTTAACGGTAGCATCTGGTGCATACATCGCTAGTTGGTTGGCCTGTTGCTCTGTCAGGAAGGTATTTTCTATTTTAATCAAATCCTTACGTCCTGACCGTTTAGACGGTAGATTCAATCCAATAGTAATACGTTGATCAGTGGCGGTCAGTTTGAACAGCGACAACAATTTAAAGCCGATTTGTGCCGGAATATGGTCAATCACAGTGCCACATTTAATCGCTTCAACCTGTAGTTTGTAATCCTGAGTCATGTTCAATCCCCCTTAAAGAGCCAATTCTGCGTTTAAAACCAGTGCCAGCAGTGCCTGACGTGCGAAAATCCCGTTACCTGCCTGTTGGAAATAGTAGGCATAAGGGGTCTTATCGACATCGGTGGTTATTTCATCAATTCTTGGCAGCGGGTGTAGCACTTTGAGATTCTCTTTCGCGCCATTCAAATCAGCCGCTCGCAAGATAAACTGCGCTTTGACATTGGCATACTCTGACGGGTCAAGGCGCTCTTTTTGCACCCGGGTCATGTAGAGAATATCCAGTTCTGGCACCACTTCTTCAATGCTTTCGTGCAGGCTGTATTCGATACCTTTTTCTGCCAGCATTTGCAGGATATAAGCAGGCATTGCCAGAGCATCCGGGGCGATAAAGAAGAAGCGGTTGCCGGTGAATTTGGCTAGCGCCTGCGTGAGTGAGTGCACGGTACGGCCATATTTCAGGTCGCCGACCATGGCGATATTGATGTTATCCAGCCGGCCTTGGGTTTCCTGAATGGTGAACAGATCGAGCAGTGTTTGCGTCGGGTGCTGGTTTGCACCGTCACCGGCATTAACTACCGGTACATTCCCCGAGAACTGAGCGGCCAGACGGGCCGCCCCTTCTTGTGGGTGACGCATGACAATGGCATCCACATAGGTACTGATGACTGACATAGTATCTGCCAGCGTCTCGCCTTTTTTGCCAAGGGAGGTATTACTGCTATCAGAAAAACCGACCACTGAGGCACCTAAACGGTGTATGGAGGTTTCAAATGACAAACGAGTGCGGGTCGAGGCTTCGAAAAAGCAACTGGCGATCACTTTGTGTTTTAGCAACTCAGGTTGCGGACTACTTTTCAGGCTGGCGGCGGTACGCAGCACCAACTCCAGTTCGTCGCGACATAAATCGTTAATTGAGATGATATGTTTGTGATACAACGTGTTGGCCATTTTTCGCTCTCCTCTATGACCCGTTATACTTCCAGCTGCATGTGTGTTGGCTGCTTTTGCTCATCCCGGTGACTTACTTGTCGTTGACCTTAAAATAAGTAAGCTCCTGGGGATTTACTCAATTGCCGCCTTCCTGCAACTCGAATTATTTAGGGTATATATTTTAATTGGTGATAATGCTTAATTCGGCACCGATCAGCAGACAAAAAAAAGCCCCTCAACGAGGGGCCTTACGGGATCGGTTTAGCAACGGGAGAAAGAACGGCAGTTGGCTGCCTGTTGGCAGGCAATTTTGTCGACCATCGAGAGGGTCATTTTCAACAAAACGCACTTGGCTTTCCATCATATCTCCCGGCAAATTGTGGCGAATTATACTCGCGTGTGGTTTCTCCGCAAGGGGTAAAAGCCGCATTTTTGCGATTAGCAAACGATTACTCATCAGGATTGGTTTCAATTATCTGATGAGTAATGCCAATGGCCGCCCTCTGGATGGCATTATCACCTGAGGGAATACAACCTGATTTTGTCGCCCGCTATTCAAGTGATTTGACTAGCTTGCCAGGTAAATTACCGAGGATAAAATCATTGATGATACTGTCAAAATCCTTATCGCTCTTAAAGCCTAATGCTTTGGCATAATGCGCTGCGAAATCCCCAGGCCAAGAGCTTACGATCTTCTCAATTAATGGATCTTGCTGAATCTTAATGTGATCAGCGACAGCGTCACCCGCAATACGCCGCAATGCATCAATCATTTGCTGTACGGTAATAGATAGCCCTGGCAAATTAATCACCCGCCCACCCTTAAGTTGACTGGCATCCAATTGGTGACCATGGATAAGATTATTAATTGCCATCTTCGGCGATAGCAGCCATAACGGTGTTTGCAGGCTAACAGGGCAAACCACGTCAATACCTTGCAACGGCTCACGGATAATGCCGCTGGCAAAACTGGAGGCCGCGCGGTTTGGTTTTCCTGGGCGTACCACAATGGTTGGCATACGCAGGCTACGACCATCAACAAATCCCCGGCGGCTATAGTCTGCTAACAATAAATCGTTTAATGCTTTTTGCGTACCATAGGAACTCTGAGGCGACCATACCTGTTCATCCGGCACGACAGCCGGTAACTCACCGCCAAATACCGCCACTGAACTGGTGATAATCACTTTAGGGCAGTGTCCAAGCTGACGAGCGCGCTCGAGTAAACTGCGGGTAGCATCAAAATTGATCCGCATACCCAAATCAAAATCTTCTTCTGCCTGACTGGAGACAATCGCTGCCAGGTGGAAAACGGTGTCAACGTGTTGATTAAAAACGCTGGCAAGCCAGTGCGGATCAGCGATATCACCGCAAAAAACCTGCACCCGTTCATCTGTAATCGCCTCCAGAGGCACCACATCACAGGCTATAATCTTACTGATCAGGCGCTGCTGACCTTGCTGGTCGGTCAGATAATCCTGTGTCAGTAAATGTTCAATCAATCGACGACCAAGAAAGCCCGCCGCTCCTGTTACCATTATGTTCATCGTCTTATCCTTTATCTGCATTGTTAGCGGTTTACTGTCTTGGCCGGGACTAAAAATACGAGCGCCGCACCAATAAATAGCATGGTGGAAATAATCAGCATTCCGGTAGTGGTGCTTTGGGTCAGGTCTTTCAGGTAGCCCATCATATAAGGTGCGACAAAGCCTGCCAGGTTGCCCCAGGAGTTAATCAGAGCGATGCCGGCTGCGGCTGCGGTTCCACCGAGGAACGCAGTTGGCAGGCTCCAAAATAGTGGCAAGGTACTCAATGCCCCCATGGCACCCAGAGTTAAGCCCATCATGGCAATAACGATGTTGTCACTGAAACTGGCGGAAATAATCATCCCGATCCCGCCCAATGTCGCGGTTAAAGCCAGATGCCAGCGCCGTTCGCGCAAACGGTCAGCACTACGTGATACTACGATCATGGTCAGGGCGGCGGCACCGTAAGGAATGGCACTTAACAAACCAATGCTCAGTACGTCTTTTACCCCACTCTCTTTGATCAGTGTTGGTAACCAGAAGCCGATAGTGTAGAAACCTGCAATCAGGCAGAAATAGATAAGCGTGAGCAACCAGACTCGGGGTTGCAGGAAAATCTCTTTCAGGCTGCTGTGGACATGATGTTGTGTGTCGTTATCAATGTTGGTCTGTAAGATCTTTTTCTCTTCGTCGGTTAGCCATTTGGCATGACTGATACGGTCAGTCAGTTTAAAAATCACCAAAATACCGATTAAAACGGATGGGATACCTTCCAGGATAAACATCCATTGCCAACCCGCAAAGCCATGGAATCCATTAAATGCGCCCATGATCCAACCCGATAACGGTGCGCCTATCACGCCGGATAATGGAACGGCGGTGGCGAATAAGGCGTACATGCGGCCACGGCGGTTAGTTGGGAACCAATAAGAAAGATAAAGAATGACGCCGGGATAGAATCCAGCCTCTGCAATTCCCAGCAAGCAACGCATTACGTAAAATGACATCGGTGTGGTGACAAAAGCCATCCCTGCCGAGATGATGCCCCAGGTGATCATAATGCGCGCAATCCACAACCGTGCCCCTACGCGGTGCAGCATCAGGTTACTGGGGATTTCCAGAAAGAAGTAGGCAATAAAAAAGATACCGGCGCCGAATCCATACACCGCCTCTGAAAATTGTAAGTCATCCGCCATCTGCAATTTGGCGAAGCCAACGTTAACCCGATCTAAATAAGCGACGACATAGCACAGCATCAGTAAGGGTAAAATATGCCACGCAGCCTTGCGATAGGCATGGTTCTCCGCAGGGACCACGTTAGGTATCACTAATTGTTCAGTGGGTGATTCAGACATGATGGAGCCTCTTATTTTAGTTATTTGCAGGGGAACAAGGTTCAGCGAAAATCCGTTTGGTTATCGCGCTGGCGTTGTACAGAAATAGAGGATGT
>NZ_JAZGQE010000002.1:0-76539 GCF_048593885.1 Yersinia sp. 1252 StPb PI
CGTTAAAATGAGTTGTACCTACTTTTCCCTAGAGTTCTACACACCTATATCCACAGAAAAAGTGAATAAAATGTCGTGCGTAGCCCTGGGGGTGTTCATAACTTTGCTTATATCTGTGAGTTATCCCCGAGTTATCAGGTTTAGCTGGCTGATAAGCAGTGGTTTACCGCCTGTTGCTAGTGTGAAACAATCAGAGCATCTTTGAGTTTTAAGCTTATCGAGGTAGTCCGGTGATCGATGATGATGGCTACCGCCCGAACGTGGGTATCGTAATTTGTAATCGGCAGGGAGAAGTGTTGTGGGCCAGGCGTTACGGTCAGCACTCTTGGCAGTTCCCACAAGGGGGGATAAACCCCGGTGAAACACCAGAGCAGGCAATGTATCGCGAACTTTTTGAAGAGGTAGGACTTAACAAAAAGGATGTCCGAATTCTGGCTTCAACCCGTAACTGGTTACGTTACAAATTACCAAAGCGTTTGGTGCGTTGGGATACAAAGCCGGTGTGCATCGGCCAAAAACAACGATGGTTTCTACTACAGTTAATGTGTAATGAAGCCGATATCAACATGCAACGTAGCAGTACCCCGGAGTTTGATGGCTGGCGCTGGGTCAGTTATTGGTATCCGGTGCGTCAGGTGGTCTCTTTTAAACGTGATGTTTATCGTCGTGTGATGAAAGAATTTGCTGCAACCGTAATGCCTGTGCAGGAGGTTATTCCACCACGGGTACCGCCCGCTTATCGCCGTAAAAGAGGTTAAGTTAAGCCGATCATGCTCATGCGTTTGCGAGAAATAGTTGAGAAAGTGGCGATGGCAACCAGCCTGACGGATGCGTTAGAGCTGTTGGTCAATGAAACCTGTCTGGCGATGGACACGGAAGTCTGCTCGATATATCTGGCAGATAATGACCGCCGTTGTTACTACCTGATGGCGACACGGGGTTTGAAAAAGCCCCGTGGTCGCACCATTACGCTGGCTTTTGACGAAGGTATCGTCGGGCTGGTGGGGCGCTTGGCCGAACCCATTAACCTGGCCGATGCTCAGAGTCATCCCAGTTTTAAATATGTACCACAAGTTAAAGAGGATCGCTTCCGGGCGTTTCTCGGGGTACCTATTATTTATCGTCGGCAGTTGTTGGGTGTGTTGGTGGTACAGCAGCGCGAGCATCGTCAGTTTGATGAGAGCGAAGAGTCGTTCATGGTTACGCTGGCCACGCAACTGGCGGGGATCCTCTCCCAATCGCAACTGAATGCGATTTTTGGCCAATATCGTCAAACACGAATCCGCGCGCTGGCGGCGGCTCCTGGCGTGGCAGTGGCAGAAGGTTGGCAGGATACTTCACAACCGTCCCTTGATTTGGTTTATGAGGCCTCAACGCTCGATACTGTTCAGGAGCGTGAACGCCTGACTCAAGCATTGGAAGAGGCTGCGGCAGAATTCCGTCGCTTCAGTAAGCGTTTTGCTGCCAGCTCACAAAAAGAGAGCGCGGCAATTTTCGATCTCTATTCGCATCTGTTAAATGATGCCCGCCTGAAGCGTGAGCTTTTTGCGCAAATTGACGCCGGTTCGGTGGCTGAATGGGCCGTTAAACAAGTGGTTGAACAATTTGCCGCCCAATTTGCCAGCCTGCAAGACACCTATATGCGTGAGCGAGCCAGTGACCTGCGGGCATTAGGTCAGCGCTTGTTGTTCCACCTCGATGATAGCACCTCTGGGGCCAGCCAATGGCCTGAGCGTTTTATCCTGGTTGCCGATGAGTTAACCGCCACTCTATTAGCCGAGGTGCCACAAGATCGTCTGGCGGGGGTGGTGGTGCGTGATGGTGCCGCTAACTCGCATGCCGCGATTTTAGTGCGCGCCATGGGCATCCCAACGGTGATGGGCGCTGATATCCAGCCGGCTTTGCTGAACCAGCGGCTATTGATTGTTGATGGTTACCGTGGTGAGGTGCTGGTTGATCCCGAACCGGTACTGGTCAAAGAGTATCAGCGGCTGGTTACTGAAGAGATTGAGCTCAGCAAGCTGGCTGAAGACGATGTCGAACAACCTGCGGCCCTGAAAAGTGGTGAGCGGATTCAGGTGATGCTGAATGCGGGTCTTAGCCCGGAACATGAACAATTGCTGGGTGGGCGGGTTGATGGTGTTGGTCTATACCGCACTGAAATCCCTTTTATGTTGCAAAGCGGCTTCCCGTCGGAAGAGGAACAAGTTGCGCAATATCAAGGCATGTTACAGCTTTATCCCAACAAACCCGTCACGTTACGTACCTTGGATATCGGTGCCGATAAACAGTTGCCCTACATGCCCATCAGCGAAGAAAACCCATGCCTGGGTTGGCGCGGGATCCGTGTAACGCTCGATCAGCCAGAGATCTTCTTGATCCAGGTTCGAGCGATGCTGCGTGCCAATGCCGGAACCGGTAATTTGGGTATTCTATTGCCAATGATCACCAGCCTGGAAGAAGTCGATGAAGCTAAACGCCTGATCGATCGTGCCGGGCGTGAGGTTCAAGAAGTCTTGGGCTATAAATTGCCACAGCCTAAATTGGGGGTAATGATAGAAGTACCCGCGATGATCTTTATGCTGCCCTACCTCAAGTCGCGAGTAGATTTTATCTCAGTTGGCACCAACGATCTGACCCAATATTTGCTGGCAGTAGATCGCAATAATACTCGCGTTGCATCGCTGTATGACAGCCTGCATCCGGCGATGCTACAGGTGCTTAGCCATATTTTGACGCAGGCGACACAAGCGGGTTTGCAGGTGAGCCTTTGTGGTGAAATGGCGGGTGACCCGATGGGCGCGTTGTTGCTGGTCGGGCTGGGTTATCGCAATCTCAGTATGAACGGTCGCAGTGTGGCACGAATTAAATATCTGCTGCGCAATATCGATTTAACGGATGCAGCAGCATTGGCCGAACGGGTATTGAGCGCCCAAATGACCACTGATGTGCGTCATTTAACAGCAGCGTTTATGGAACGCAGGGGCTTAGGCGGCTTGATCCGCGGCGGGAAGTAAGCGTATCCCGTTGGCCCTTGGCGCTATAGCGTTGTTAGTGTCAGTCACTGGCGACTATTCCAAGGCTTTTTGGTTTGTTTGCGAGTGACATTCACTTTCTGGGGTTGCGCTGTTTACAGAACTTTTCTGTTTGGTGCAGCCCAGACCGGCCTAAGCCTATGCTATTATGCGCAACCTGTAGCCCTAACCGGGCAAGAACATTAATTTTCTCAAAATATGAGACATTTCGTGGTGATAGATGAGCAATAGCTATCTGGCGTTTCCTAAATTTGATCCGGTCATTTTTTCCATTGGCCCCGTTTCCCTTCATTGGTACGGTTTAATGTATCTGGTGGGTTTTGTCTTCGCTATGTGGTTGGCGGTTCGTCGGGCAAATAAACCGGGTAGTGGCTGGACCAAAGAAGAAGTCGAAAACCTGCTGTATGCGGGATTCCTCGGGGTATTTGTCGGTGGTCGTGTCGGTTATGTGCTGTTTTATAACCTGCCGATGTTCCTCGATAATCCACTGTACCTGTTTAAGGTATGGGATGGCGGTATGTCATTCCATGGCGGTTTGATTGGTGTCATTTGTGTGATGTTGTGGTTTGCCCGCCGCACTAAACGCAATTTCTTCCAGGTCGCTGACTTTATTGCTCCCCTTATTCCATTTGGTTTAGGCGCGGGCCGGCTCGGTAATTTTATCAACGGCGAGTTATGGGGCCGTGTGACTACCGATACCCCGTGGGCGATGTTATTCCCCACCTCTCGTGGCGAAGATATCGCCATCGTTGCTGCTGACCCGGCGAAATGGCAGGCGATATTCAATCAATACGGTGTACTGCCGCGTCATCCTTCGCAACTGTATGAAATGATTCTTGAAGGGGTGGTGTTATTTATCATCCTGAACCTATTTATCCGTAAGCCGCGTCCTATGGGCAGTGTTTCTGGCCTATTCCTGATTGGTTATGGTGCGTTCCGTATTATTGTGGAGTGTTTCCGCCAGCCAGATGCTCAACTCGGCTTGTTCGATGGCGTGATCAGCATGGGGCAGATACTCTCTGTACCTATGATTCTGGCCGGTATCATTATGATGATTTGGGCGTATCGTCGTCCTGCGCAACAACTTTCGTGAGGTAACATGAAACAGTATCTGGATTTGATGAAAAAAGTGCTGGAAGAAGGCACTCCAAAAGCTGACCGTACCGGTACCGGTACTGTGTCGATTTTCGGGCATCAGATGCGTTTCAATTTACAAGACGGTTTCCCACTGGTAACCACTAAGCGCTGCCATTTGCGCTCCATCATCCATGAGCTGTTATGGTTCCTCAATGGCGATACTAATATTGGCTATTTGAAGGAAAATAATGTCTCAATCTGGGATGAATGGGCTGACGAAAACGGCGACCTTGGCCCGGTTTACGGCAAGCAATGGCGGGCTTGGGGGGCTGCAGATGGTCGTAAGATTGACCAACTCAGCAACGTGGTAAAACAGCTTAAGCAGGATCCCGATTCACGCCGTATCATCGTCTCAGCATGGAATGTGGGTGAACTGGAGCAAATGGCACTGGCGCCGTGCCATGCTTTCTTCCAGTTCTACGTGGCAGATGGCAAGCTTTCTTGTCAACTGTATCAGCGTTCTTGTGATGTATTCCTCGGCTTGCCATTTAACATTGCCAGCTATGCTTTACTGGTGCATATGATGGCGCAGCAATGCGATTTGGACGTGGGTGATTTTGTCTGGACAGGGGGGGATACACACTTGTACAGCAACCATATTGAGCAGACAAATCTGCAATTAAGCCGTGAGCCACGGGCATTGCCGAAACTGATTATCAAACGGAAACCTGACTCTTTGTTTGATTACCGTTTTGAGGATTTTGAAATTGAGGGGTACGATCCTCACCCAGGAATTAAAGCACCGATTGCTATCTAATCTTTAGACCGGAGCCGCAATGGCTCCGGTTTTATACCCGTCACCTTTCAAGTTTCAGGGTGGCTGCTCCTGTTTACTCGGTCCATCCCCATATCCAGCCCTCGCCTCTGCTTGTTGCCTCCCTGCATCTGGAAAGCTATTGGGTATATTTTCGTCAAACCCTTTTCTTTGCTACCAGCATCCTTCCTGCAATAAAAATGCGAGCTGTGCCGCACTCTTTTCTGCATTTATGTCGTCGTAGATAAAATTTTGCGCACCGTTTCCAGCCCTGATAATTCGTCACTCGACCTCAAATTTCAGCCACGTAAACTTACGCCATGGACACCAATATAAGATTAACGAAAACTTACCTGACTCGTAGAAATTATCTTAAAAAACAAAAAGGTATCAGCCTGATTGAATTGCTGCTGGTGATTGTATTAGTGGGTATAACAGCACTTTGGGGGGCGCAAAGTTGGCATCATTACCGGCAGCGGGAACGGCTCGCAGACAGTGCTCGTCAGTTACTCGCCTTCTTAACACACTTACAAGCACAGGCTAATCGTCGCAATGACACAGAATTGCTGTGGATACAGCAGAATGGCCAGGGGTGCCTGGGAAGTGGTGATAAACCTACGGCTCGCTGTTCAGCACTTACCGACGGCGTGTTTATTCCACCTTACCCAGATGTCGCTATTGCGACTTCATTGCAAAAAGAGATGGGCTTCTTTGGTGTGAGGAATACGGCACAGGCAGGAAATATCATGCTCAGTAACCCGGCAGGGTCTATCCGGTTAGTTATTTCCAGTAGAGGGCGCTTAAGACTGTGTAGTGAGGGCCAGCCAATGTCAGGTATTCATATATGCTAATAATGGTCAAAAATATGCCAGCATCGCTCTGTTCTGGGCGGAAACGTATAACAGGTTTTACGCTACCGGAAATGATGTTGGCATTGAGCATTGGTAGTTTGATTATGCTTGGTGCTGCAGAGGTTTTCCCTAAGCTACGCGAACAAATATCAACCTTGCAGCAGCGCTATTATCTGGAGTTGGCACTGAGTCAGGTTATGGTTGTGCTAGAAAAAGATCTGCGGCGTGCAGGATTTTGCCATGGCGAGTGTCAGGGAAAAGCGGTTACAACCCATCATTATCCCGCAGAAGCGACAAATTCGTGTCTGATAGTTGCTTACGATCTCAATCGAAATGGTCGATGGGAAGGGGAGAAACATCAGGAGTCCGAATACTTTGGCTACCGCCTGCGTAAAAAAGCATTAGAGGGCCAACGTGGTGAACTGAATTGCGCTGGCAGTGGGTGGGAAAAGCTGCTTGATCCACAAGAGATAACGATAACCCATTTTTCTATTAGTCGGTTACCTCAGCAAACATCAAATCAGGTTTATCGGGTGCAATTAGCGGGGCAAAAAACAGGTAATCCGGTCATCCATCATCAGCTTACTTATACGATACGCGGGAACAATCTATGAAGCTGAATCATCAACGGGGGACCAGCACATTGGCAGCCGTCGCTACACTTTTCGCTCTTGGTTTATTTCTGCTGTCAGCACTACACCGTCAATTGGATAATATTCAACAGATTACATCTGAAGAACAGCACTATTTACGTGCTTTTAATCAGGCAACATCATCACTGAACTGGGGGATAAGTCAGGATTGGTCATTCAGTTTGCCATGGCGGGCAGGTTCAACATGGTATTGCATTCAGCAGCAATATGGCTTAAAGGCCTGTGTTAAACCAGCATCACTAAGCGGTTTTTTTATTCTCAGAGGGGAGAGTTACCCCCTCGGTTCGCAGCCACCCTTGATGCTTTATCAACGGGTCATGCTGAATATTGGCAAAGGGTATATGGGTCACTATCAACTGGTTAAGGCAGCTCATGGCTGGTTGGATTTCTGTCCTGATAAGGATGCACAGTTTTGCGATTACTAAAATGCTGCAATAGGTGCTTGTTGATGAAACGGAGTGACCAATACCATCCTCGCAACCAACGAGGGTTTAGCCTGCCTGAAGCCTTAATTGCGGCACTGTTTTTCTCTGTCTCGTTACTGGGGTTGTTGCAATACCATCAGGCTCTTTTACAGGGTTTCTCTTCTGTGTGGCAACAGCGTCAGGCATGGTTTCTGCTTCATCAACATATTGATAGTGCAGGGGAGGATAGACCTGATAGGGGATTTATATCGGGAATGAAGCCTAACTGGTTATATCGTCAGTCTATTAGCCGAATTGAAGGGGAATGCACCGAGCTTAATTTCACTCTTGCGGTACGGAAAAACCTGTCAGCAGAGTTAACCCGATGGTTTTGCTCTACGAATGGAAGTGGCTAACGGCATAGTTATCCCCCATAGATGCGACGTTGCTGAGGCGACAAACAAGGGGATCCTGATTGATGAACCGCCGAGGTATACAGATGAGCAACTATATCGGTCTTATAATAGAGATAACCTATTGCGCTCATTCATTATCAAGTTAGAGTATTAAGCCTCAGGATTTACCCACAAGTGATAATAAACTGGTTTAATCACTTATGGCTATTTTCCATAGTGCCTTAAGGGAGTAATCATGTTCACGGTTTATCATTCTAATCAATTAGATTTACTCAAAGCGCTAACGACTGCGCTGATAGAACGAGAGCCGTTGGATAACCCTTTCCAGCAAGAAGTGGTGCTAGTTCAAAGCCCAGGAATGGCACAATGGTTACAAATGCAACTGGCACAACAATTTAGTATTGCAGCTAATATTGAGTTTCCGCTGCCCGCAACCTTTATCTGGGATATGTTTACCCGTGTTTTGCCCGGAATCCCAAAAGAAAGCGCATTTAGCAAAGACGCCATGACATGGAAACTTATGTGGTTGCTGCCAGATTTACTGGAAAGCCCGGTATTTTCTCCCATGAAACGCTATTTAAGTGACGATAATGATAAGCGCAAAATCCATCAACTTGCAGCACGGGTTGCTGACCTTTTCGACCAATATTTAGTATATCGTCCTGAATGGCTTGCCAGTTGGGAACAGGGCCAACTCATTGACAATCTGGACGATGCTCAACTGTGGCAAGCCAAGTTGTGGGTGGAACTGACCAATTATACCCGCCAATTGGAACAGCCCGAATGGCACCGTGCCAATCTCTACCAGCGGTTTATCCGCACCCTGCTTGAAGCGGATGTCTGCCCCGCTGGGTTACCCAAGCGGGTATTTATTTGCGGCATATCGGCATTACCTCCTATCTATTTACAAGCCCTGCAAGCGCTGGGTAAACATATTGATATTCATCTGATGTTTACGAATCCTTGCCGCTATTTTTGGGGCGATATTCAGGATTATGCTTTTTTGGCTAAATTACAAAGCCGCAAACGTAGACATTATCGCGAATCAATTGAAGTCAATCTGTTCCGCCAGCCAGAGCAGGCTGAACAGCTCTTTAATACGAATGGTGAACAAGAACTCAGTAACCCATTATTAGCCTCGTGGGGGCGGCTCGGGCGGGATCATATGTATTTATTATCTCAGGTTGATGATATTCAAGAGGTCCACGCTTTTGTCGATATTGACCCTGATAATCTACTACATGGTATTCAGCACGATATGTTGGAGCTGGAAGACCACGCAATTATTGGCACCACGGCAGAATCCTTAGCGCGTAGCGACCAAAAGCGTCGATTAGATCTCAGTGATCGATCTCTTAGCCTGCATGTTTGCCATAGTCCTCAGCGAGAAGTTGAGGTTTTGCAAGATAACCTATTGAATTTATTCTCAACTAATCCTGAACTTACTCCACGCGATGTCATTGTGATGGTTGCCGATATTGACAGCTATACCCCTTATATTCAGGCCACATTTGGTAATGCGACAGGGAACCGCTATCTGCCGTTTGCGATTTCTGACCGTAAAGCCAGTCAGGCCCATCCGGCGCTACAGGCTTTTATTACCTTACTTGACCTCCCTCAAAGCCGTTTCACCTCTGAGCAAGTGTTGGCGCTGTTGGAGGTCCCTGCTTTAGCCAGTAAGTTTGGTATTACTGAAGATGGCTTGCGCCGCTTACGGCAATGGGTGGGGGAATCGGGTATTCGTTGGGGGCTGGATGATGACAATGTACGGGAACTCTCCTTACCCGCGACGGGTCAGCATACCTGGCACTTTGGTATAACCCGCATGTTGCTGGGTTATGCCATGGATAGCACCGCCGGAGATTGGCAGGGTGTTCTGCCATATGATGAGTCGAGTGGCTTAGCTGCGGAACTCGCTGGGCAATTGGCAGATATGTTGATGCAACTAAGCCAATGGCGGCAGCAATTAAGTGAACCCCGAGCACTCAGCGAATGGTTACCCCTGTGCCGCCAATTATTGGATACCTTCTTTGAACCCGATAATGACACTGAAGCGGTGTTGGTGCTGATTGAACAACAGTGGCAGAAGGTTATCAGCTACGGTATTGCCGCCCAATATCCCGATGTGGTGCCACTTAATCTGTTACGGGATGAACTGGCTTCGCGCTTGGATAATGAGCGCATCAGCCAGCGTTTCCTTGCCGGGCCAATCAACTTCTGTACTCTAATGCCTATGCGCTCGATCCCATTTAAAGTTGTTTGCTTATTGGGGATGAACGATGGCGTTTACCCACGAACGCTGCCGCCGCTGGGATTTGATTTGATGGCAAAGCAGGTTCGCCGTGGTGACCGTAGCCGCCGTGACGATGACCGCTATCTGTTCCTCGAAGCGCTACTTTCGGCTCAGCAACAGCTCTATATCAGCTATATCGGGCGCTCTATCCAGGATAACAGTAAGCGTTATCCATCAGTGCTGGTCAGTGAACTGATTGAATATATCTCACAAAGTTATCATTTACCGGGTGACGAAATGCTCAATGCTGATGAGAGCGCTCAGCGGGTGATTCAGCACTTACTCTGCTGGCATGCGCGGATGCCGTTTGCGGCAGAAAATTTTATTCAGCATAGCGAGTTACAGAGTTACGCTGC
The DNA here is from genome assembly GCF_048593885.1 of Yersinia sp. 1252 StPb PI. Classification (NCBI taxonomy): domain Bacteria; kingdom Pseudomonadati; phylum Pseudomonadota; class Gammaproteobacteria; order Enterobacterales; family Yersiniaceae; genus Yersinia; species Yersinia sp. 1252 StPb PI. Next base: position 9,900 of record NZ_JAZGQE010000002.1, read on the forward strand.
TGAATGGCTACCCTCTGCTGAGTCCAAAGGGCGACCGCATCCAGAGTTTAATCAGCCATTATCGCCTGAATCTTTATCTGAAATTACATTGGATGAGTTAATCCGTTTCTATCGCCACCCTGTGAGGGCATTCTTCCAGCTCCGGCTAGGAGTGAATTTTGTTATTGAAGAAACAGAATTACCTGATGAAGAGCCATTTACTTTAGATAACCTCAACCGCTATCAGTTTAATACTCAGTTACTGAATGCGTTGATAGATGAGGGAGACATCAATAGCGTGTTTACCCGAGCTCGAGCGGCCGGTAGCCTGCCTTATGGATCGTTCGGTGAGCTTTATTGGGAAAGCCAGCAAGAGGAAATGGTGCCATTAGCTGAACAGATTCGTAGCGAGCGCCTTGAGCATCATAGCATTGAGCTAAATATCGAATTGGGTGACATCACCCTTACAGGTTGGATTCATCAGGTTCAGGAAGATGGATTAATTCGTTGGCGTCCCGCGGCATTAACGGCGATAGACGGGCTTTTATTATGGATTGAACATCTGGTCTATTGTGCTGGTGGAGGTGAGGGGCAAAGCCGGATGTATGGTCGTAAAGGAACTGCATGGCGCTATGATTCTTTGGTCCGTGATGAGGCTCATCACTATTTACAACAGTTAATCAGTGGGTATCAGCAAGGAATGTGTGAACCACTGTTATTGCTGAGCAAAAGTGGTTGGGCATGGCTGAGCCAGTGCTTTGAACGCGAGTCAGGTCAGATTTTGTGGGATGAAGAAACACAAACTAAAGCCCGCATGAAACTTTTACAAGTTTGGCAGGGTGATCAGCGAGTTGCAGGTGAAGGTGAGGATAGCTATGTGCAAAGGGTGTTCCGCCTGATGGATAATCCACATCTCGACAAGATATTACATGAAACGGAACGTTATTTATTACCGATTGCCCGCCATAATAAGGCGTGAGAACTGCTGATGGCCAAACCAGGCTTTCATACATATCAATACCAGAAAGTTGGCTGCGGCTTTAAGCGGTAATTTTTAAGGGGTTAGGGGAGAAACGGAATGCATAAACAGTTTGCCCGCATCATGGGTATATTTTTCTTATTAGGTTTGCTGGCACCTCTTAGTTGGGCTGCTGCGCCTGCGTGGCAACCTCTGGCAGAAGCCATTCACAAAAGTGAACATGACCTGCGTAAATATCAGGCAATAAAGTTGCCTAATGGTATGACGGTATTGCTAGTTTCTGATGCGCAAGCACCTAAATCCCTGGCAGCACTGGCGTTGCCTGTCGGATCATTGGAAGATCCCAATAACCAGTTGGGCTTAGCTCATTATCTGGAACACATGTTATTGATGGGTTCTACGCGTTTTCCTGAACCAGGCAGTTTTGCCGAGTTTCTGAAAAAGCATGGCGGTAGCCATAATGCGAGTACGGCTTCTTATCGAACCGCCTTTTATTTTGAAATTGAAAATGATGCATTAGCTCCGGCAGTTGAGCGTTTAGCCGATGCTATTGCACAGCCTTTGTTAGACCCTATCAATGCTGATCGTGAACGTAATGCGGTCAATGCTGAATTGACGATGGCCCGCTCGCGCGATGGGATGCGCATGGCGCAAGTTAATGCTGAAACGCTTAATCCAGCACATCCTAGTGCGCGTTTTTCGGGGGGTAATCTTGATACGCTGAAAGACAAGCCTGATGGCAAATTACATGATGAGCTGCTGAGTTTTTATCATCGTTACTATTCTGCCAATTTGATGGTGGGGGTGCTGTATAGCAATCAGTCTCTGGAGCAGTTGGCACAATTAGCGGCTGATACCTTTGGCCGGATTCCGAATCGGGAGGCAAAAGTTCCTCCAATCACGGTACCTGCTGTAACACCGGACCAAACCGGTATTATTATTCATTATGTTCCAGCCCAACCACGTAAACAGTTAAAAATAGACTTTCGCATTGAGAACAATAGCGCAGAATTTCGCAGCAAAACAGATACCTATGTTAGCTATTTGATTGGTAATCGCAGTAAAGATACGTTGTCCGACTGGCTACAAAAACAGGGGCTGGCAGATGCTATTAATGCCGGTGCCGACCCAATGGTAGACCGTAATGGTGGGGTGTTCTCTATTTCGGTATCACTTACGGATAAAGGTCTGGCCAAACGTGACGTCGTGGTGGCCGCTATCTTTGATTACATCAAAATGTTGCAAAAAGACGGCATTAAACAGAGCTATTTCGATGAGATAGCCCATGTTTTAAATCTGGATTTCCGTTATCCCTCAATCACGCGGGATATGGATTACATCGAGTGGCTGGTGGATATGATGTTGCGAGTACCTGTCGCACATGTGCTTGATGCGCCCTATCTGGCGGATCATTATGATCCCAAAGCCATTGCTGCCCGGTTGGCTGAAATGACGCCAGAGAATGCGCGGATCTGGTTTGTCAGCCCTGAAGAGCCTCACAATAAAGTGGCCTATTTTGTTGATGCCCCTTATCAGGTCAATAAAATTAGCCCACAAGAGATGAAAGACTGGCAACAACTTGGGGAGAATATCACTCTGAGCCTACCGGCACTTAACCCCTACATCCCAGATGACTTTACGCTGATCAAAGCAGATAAAAATATCATCCGGCCACAGAATGTTGTGGAACAACCGGGGTTACGGGTGTTTTACATGCCAAGTCAGTATTTTGCTGATGAACCGAAAGCCGATATCGCGCTGGCTTTCCGCAATCCTCATGCGTTGGATACCGCCCGCCATCAGGTACTCTTCGCCCTGACTGATTATCTGGCCGGCCTTTCACTGGATGAACTGAGCTATCAGGCTTCGATCGGCGGAATCAGCTTCTCAACCGCCCCTAACAACGGTTTATATGTCAGTGCTAATGGCTTCACACAGCGGATGCCACAATTGCTAACCACGCTGGTTGAAGGTTATTCCAGCTTCACGCCAACAGAAGATCAATTAGTGCAGGCTAAATCTTGGTATCGCGAGCAGTTGGACGTGGCTGAGAAAGGCAAAGCTTATGAACTGGCGATTCAGCCAGCGAAATTGCTGTCTCATGTTCCTTATTCTGAACGCAGCGAACGGCGCAAATTGCTTGATACTATCAGCGTGCAAGATGTGCTGACTTATCGTGATAGCTTGCTGAAGCAATCTGCGCTGGAAGTATTGGCAGTGGGTAATATGACCACCCAGCAAGTTACCGCTCTGGCTGAATCGTTGAGAAAACAATTGGCTTTGACGGGAACCACTTGGTGGACCGGCGAGGATGTTGTTGTTGATAAGGCTCAACTGGCCAATATGGAGCGGCTTGGCAGCAGTTCTGATGCTGCGCTGGCGGCAGTCTATGTTCCAACCGGCTATACGGAAATTGATGGTATGGCGCGTAGTGCTTTGCTGGGGCAAATTGTTCAACCGTGGTTCTATGATCAATTACGAACCGAAGAGCAGCTCGGCTATGCGGTATTTGCCTTCCCGATGTCGGTTGGCCGCCAGTGGGGCTTGGGGTTCTTGCTGCAAAGTAACAGCAAGCAACCTGATTACCTTTATCAACGCTATCTTGCTTTCTATCCACAGGCAGAAAAGCGCCTGCGTGAAATGAAACCTGCTGATTTTGAACAATATAAACAAGGGTTAATTAACCAATTACTGCAACGACCACAAACTCTGGATGAAGAGGCTAGTCGTTACAGTAATGATTTCAATCGTAATAATTTTGCGTTTGATAGTCGCGAAAAAATGATTGCTCAGGTGAAGCAACTTAATAGCACTGTATTAGCTGATTTCTTCCAGCAAGCGGTTATTAAACCGCAAGGTCTGGCACTGCTTTCTCAAGTTAAAGGTCAGGGGCAAACGGCTGGCGGATATGCGGTGCTTAAAGGATGGACGACCTATCCGACAACATCTGCCTTGCAGGCTACCCTGCCGCAGAAGGTATTAGCTCCATGACATCAATGACTCCCCAGCGGCTGGAGCCGCTGACGCTCCCCTTATACGGTGAGAGGCTGATTGAAGCCTCTGCCGGTACTGGTAAGACTTTTACCATTGGGGTTCTTTATCTGCGATTGCTGCTTGGTTTGGGAGGGGAGGCAGCATTCAGTCGCCCCCTGACAGTAGAGGAAATCCTGGTGGTGACCTTTACTGAGGCGGCAACTGAAGAGTTGAGGGGGCGAATTCGCGACAATATCCATGGGTTGCGTATTGCTTGCGTACGGGGAGTCAGTGATGACCTAATGCATCAGGCTTTATTAACTGAAATTAGTGATCTGGGCGAGGCGGCAGCACAGTTACTTACTGCTGAGCGTCAGATGGATGAAGCCGCAATTTATACCATTCACGGTTTTTGTCAGAGAATGCTGACGAACAATGCTTTTGAATCTGGCATCTTGTTTGAACAAACATTGGTTCAGGATGAACAGCCCTTACGCAGACAGGCCTGTGCCGATTTTTGGCGGCGTCACTGCTATCCGCTTCCATTGGCTGTTGCACGCGCAGTCAGCCAGGAATGGAGCGGGCCGGAGGCATTGCTCAAAGACCTTGCTGCTTATTTACAAGGTGAAACACCAAAATTTCGGCAAGCACCTGGTGATGATGAAACGATACTCAGTCGGCATCAGCAAATAGTTGTGCAAATTGATACTGTCAAAGCGCAATGGCGTGCGGTGGCTCATGAGTTGGAAGCTTTAATTAGTGCATCTGGCGTTGATAAGCGCAGCTACAGCAGCCGATACTTACCTAACTGGCTAGAAAAGGTCGCTATATGGGCAGAGCAGGAAACCGGTGATTATCAGTTACCTAAAGAGCTGGAAAAGTTTCGCCAATCGATATTATCTGAGAAAACCAAAAAAGGTGCGATCCCCCAACACTCGGTGTTCAGTGCGATAGACCGCATCTTCGAACAACCTTTGACACTAAGAGATTTGATTTTAGCCCGTGCAATTAGCGAGATACGAACTTCCGTCCAGCAGGAGAAACAGCAGCGGGCAGAATTGGGTTTTGATGACTTGCTCAGTAAATTGGATGTGGCATTACAGCAGCCAGGTGGTGAGTTGTTAGCTCAATCTATTCGTACCCGTTATCCAGTTGCAATGATTGATGAGTTTCAGGATACCGATCCTCAGCAATACCGTATTTTCCACACGCTTTATGGTAACCAAGGTGAGTGTGGTTTATTACTGATTGGCGACCCTAAACAGGCTATTTATGCTTTCCGTGGCGCAGATATCTTTACCTATATTCGTGCTCGTTCAGAAGTAAGTGCCCACTACACGTTAGAGACCAATTGGCGTTCCTCTTTCCCGATGGTTCAATCAGTAAACAGGCTTTTTAGTTCGGTTGAGGTTCCTTTTCTGTTTGAACAAATCCCCTTTATCAAGGTGGCGGCGGCTGAAAAAAATAGCTGTCTATCTTTTGAAATTAAAGGGAAAAAACAACCAGCCATCTCTTTTTGGCTGCAACCGGGTGAAGGAGTTGGGGTTAGTGAATACCAGCAATTGATGGCCAGGCAGTGTGCCAGTCAAATCCGTGACTGGCTGGTGGATGGGCAGAATGGGCTGGCGCAATTAGTGACAACGACAGGCTCAAGGCCGGTTCAGGCATCTGATATTACTATTTTGGTTCGTAGCCGGGCAGAGGCTGCGCTGGTTCGAGATGCACTGAGTGCCTTAGCTATTCCATCGGTTTACTTATCCAATCGCGACAGTGTTTTTGATACTGCAGAAGCCAAAGATCTATTGTGGTTATTGCAAGCTGCATTGGCCCCTGAGCAGGAAAGAGCCTTACGCAGTGCGATGGCTACCGGGATGCTAGGGTTGGATGCACAGATGCTGGATGCATTGAATCACGATGAACGGGCTTGGGATTCTCTGGTCGATGAATTCGATGGCTATCGCCAACATTGGCAGCGCCGTGGTGTGCTTCCTATGCTGCGGGAAATAATGGCACAGCGCCATTTAGCTGAAAACTTGTTGGCGACCCCTGGTGGGGTGCGTCGGCTGACAGACTTACTGCATTTGGGAGAGTTATTACAAGAGGCCGCATCACAGCTTGATAGTGAGCACGCACTAATCCGTTGGCTGGCACAACAAATAGCACAACCAAATCATCAGTCAGATAATCAACAATTGCGTTTGGAAAGTGATCGCCATTTGGTACAGGTGATTACAATTCATAAATCAAAAGGGTTGGAGTATCCGTTGGTTTGGCTCCCTTTTGTCGGCAATTTCCGTCAGCAGCAGGACGTGCTATATCACGATCGTCATAGCTTTGAGGCTCTGCTTGATCTGAATGCTGATGAAGAGAGCCAGGCTTTGGCGGAAGAAGAGCGGTTGGCAGAAGACTTACGGTTACTCTACGTTGCGCTGACCCGCGCGGTTTATCATTGTAGTATCGGTATTGCGCCGCTAATTAAAGGCGGGCGGAAAAAACAGGGCGAAAGCGACATGCACCTTAGCGCTTTAGGCTATTTGGTTCAACATGGACAAGCTGGCGACGCGCAATATCTGGCGGATAAGTTGGCGGAGCTAACCACATTTTCGGGCGGTGATATTTCGGTCTCACTGGCGGAACGTCCTGACGCTACAGCTTGGCAGCCACGGCCTGAAGTTTTGCCAGAACTCGCCGCGCGCCAGTTTAACCGACAAATGCACGACTTTTGGCGGGTTACCAGTTATTCCGGCCTACAGCAGCATGGTGCCAAATCGCAGGTTCTGAATCTCCCTTTACAGGAGCTATTGCCACGGCTAGATAGTGATGCCGTCGGTGAGCAGGCACTCATCACCGCAGCCGATTTAACGCCCCATACCTTCCCGCGGGGGGCGGCACCGGGGACTTTCCTGCATGATTTACTTGAGCCATTAGATTTTAGCCAACCTATTGAGCCAGACTGGCTGGCGCAGCAACTACAGCAACAGGGCTTTGGTGAACAATGGTCGCCAATGTTGTATCAATGGCTAAGTGACATTATGCACGTCCCCCTTAACGATGCGGGCGTAACTCTGGCGGGATTGACGCCGGAGAGTAAGCAGGCGGAATTACAGTTTTATTTGCCTATCGATACTTTGTTACGCGCTAATCAATTAGATGCCTTAATCAAGCATTATGACCCGCTCTCACGTCAGTGTCCGGTGTTAGATTTTCAGCAAGTCAGAGGGATGCTTAAGGGCTTTATTGACTTGGTTTTCTGCTGGCAGGGTAAGTATTACTTATTAGATTACAAATCTAACTGGCTGGGGGAAGACAGTAGTGCTTATACCGCACAATTGATGGCCCAAGCGATGGCTGAGCATCGTTATGATCTGCAATATCAGCTTTATACCTTGGCTTTACACCGCTATTTACGTCATCGCTTGGGCGATTATGACTATCAACGGGACTTCGGGGGTGTCATTTATCTCTTCTTGCGTGGTGTCGATAAACAACATCCGGGTAACGGTATCTTTAGTTGTCGCCCTGAACAGGAGCTGATTGAAGGAATGGATTGTTTATTCAGTGGCAATGAGGTCGTTCTACTTTCAGGTCATGAAAGTGGTACAGCTCAGGCAGATGAGGATTCATCAAGATGATGGTTCTACTGGACCAAGCGGTTCGTGACCACTTACTACGCCCTCTGGATGTTCAATTTTCTCGCATGATTGCAGGGGATGATGACCCTATGCTGCAATTGGCGGCGGCTATTCTCAGCGCCGAGGCGGGAGCCGGGCATGTGTGCCTGCCATTAAGTTATCTGCAACCAGAACAACTGTTTGGTGGGCGGCAGGCTGGGTTATCTCAAGCATTATGGCTGGCTGCTGGTGCTCCAGAGCTGTCGCGTTGGATACAAGGATTAAATAATTCTCCAGCGGTCAGTGATGGCTCATTGCCAACGCCGTTGGTGTTGCAAAATGAACGTTTGTATCTCCAACGGATGTGGCAGTACGAAGGTGATGTGGTGCGGTTTATTGCCAGTGACAATACCGCTTTATTCGTTAATGAGGCCAGGGGGATTAACGAAAGCCTATTAACAGAGACACTGGACCGCCTATTTGGTCGGTCAGACACGGAGATTGACTGGCAAAAGGTGGCCGCCGCAGTAGCCGCTACTCGCCGTATCTCGGTGATTTCTGGTGGGCCGGGAACGGGGAAAACCACCACAGTAGCCAAGCTATTAACTGCGCTGATACAGCTTAGCCAAGGGCAGCGTTTACGTATCCAGCTTGCTGCCCCAACGGGTAAAGCCGCTGCGCGGCTGACTGAGTCATTGGGGAATGCCATCCGCCAACTCACACTTACAGATGCCGAGCGCAAGTTATTCCCAGATCAAGCATCCACTCTGCACCGTTTATTAGGTGCTCAACCAAACAGTCAACGTTTGCGTTATCACCGAGGTAATCCACTAAATCTTGATGTGCTGGTGGTAGATGAAGCGTCTATGGTGGATTTACCCATGATGGCGCGGCTAATTGCCGCTTTGCCCGCTAAAGCTCAAGTCATTTTCCTCGGGGACCGAGATCAGTTAGCTTCGGTTGAGGCCGGGGCGGTATTGGGGGATATTTGTCGCTTTGCTGAGTTGGGTTATAGCAAGGCTCGTGCAGAACAGTTAGCACGGCTGACAGGATGCACATTGGCCGGAAATATACCGATTGGAGCAGTCTCTACGGATACGGTCAATGTGCGTGATAGCTTGTGTTTATTGCGTAAGAGCTATCGGTTTGATGAGAAATCGGGTATCGGGCAGCTCGCTTTAGCGGTTAATGCAGGCAAGTATCGGGATGCATTATCAGTATTAAAGGGGGCCTATTCAGATATTGAACATTTTTCTCTGACGGATTCAGATGACTACCAACGGTTGCTGGAGGATTGCGTTGCGGGCTATCAGCATTACCTCCAATTGGCAGCTACAGGTGCGCATGCTGTGGATGTGCTGGCGGCATTTGGTCGTTATCAATTGTTGTGTGCATTGCGAAGTGGGCCATTTGGCGTCAGTGGCTTGAATGAGCGTATTGAGCAGTTGTTGCATCGCAAGAGGTTAATTGAGCGTGCACCTGGTCCATCTGGGCGTTGGTATGCCGGTCGGCCGGTGATGATCGGGCTTAATGACAGTGCGTTAGGTCTTTTTAATGGCGATATTGGTATCGCGTTATATGACGATGAAGGAGAGCTACGGGTGCATTTCCAGTTGCCGGATGGCAACATAAAATCGGTGCAACCCAGCCGTCTTCCCAGCCATGAAACGGCTTATGCCATGACAGTTCATAAGTCGCAAGGATCGGAGTTTGAACATACCGCCCTGGTATTACCGAATACTTTTATGCCGGTATTAACGCGCGAATTGGTTTATACCGCGATCACTCGCGCCCGCCAGCGTTTAACTCTGTATTGTAGCGATACGATATTGGGCAATGCGATATGCACACCGACTCTTCGTCTGAGTGGGTTAGTGGATCGTTTGAATGCATTGACGTGAGTTATACGTTTGCTGCTTGAAGCCACAAGGAACACGTTACGCGGACCATTCCTTGGTCTGGCAAGGGGGGCCGCTGCTTGCGGCCTCCCTGTAACGCTAATTATGTTGGGAATAAATTAAATAAAACCCTGATAAAGCATTTGGTCGCAATATTTATAATCAATACGGCTACAAATCAACCAACAGAATCTTTGAGCGCCGCTGATAGTTATACAGTTCCTGCTTCTGAATCGGTAAAACCTCTACTTCGGCAGGTGTAAAACCGCGTTCTTGGAACCAGTGAATACTGCGGGTGGTGAGTACAAACAGCTTTTTAAGCCCCATCTGCCGCGCTTGATTAGCAACGCGTTTTAATAGCATTTCTCCCCGAGAAGAGCTGCGATAGTCAGGATGTACTGCCACGCAGGCCATCTCACCTATTTGTTCTTCAGGGAACGGATAGAGCGCTGCACAGGCAATCGTCAAATTATCCCGTTCAATAATCGTGAATTTGTCGATTTCCATTTCAAGCTGCTCCCGCGAACGACGCACCAGAATGCCTTGTTGTTCCAGCGGGCGAATCAATTCAAGTATGCCACCAATATCATTGATGGTAGCGCGGCGCACTTGTTCAGCACTCTCCATAACAATCTGTGTACCGATACCATCGCGGGAGAATAGCTCTTGGACTAGCGCTCCATCCTCCTGATAACTCAGTAAATGGCTCCGGCGTACACCGCTACGGCAAGCTTTCACTGCACCACGTAGGAAGCGTACCGTGCCGGAGTTGTAATCACCCTCTTGTTCCAGATCTTCAATCCGTTTTTGAGCATCATTCGGGAACAGCTCTGAAATAATGTCACCTTCACTGTCAGTCACCCCTTGGGATGAACAGAAACCGATCATCTTTTCTGCTTTCAGTTTGATAGCCAACTGGGTGGCAACTTCTTCTGATGTGAGATTAAAGCTCTCGCCGGTCACCGATACAGCAACCGGGCCTAGTAACACGATTGCGCCATTATCTAATTGACGGTGAATTGCCTCTTCATCGATACGACGAATACGCCCGCTATGACAATAATCGACACCATCATCCACACCCAGCGGCTGAGCAATAATGAAGTTGCCACTGACTACATTAATATGCGCGCCTTGTAGCGGGGTATTATTGAGACTCATTGATAGTCTTGCAGTGATATCCAACTGCAATAGGCCGGCTGCTTGTTTCACCATTTCCAGAGTTCGGGCATCTGTTACCCTGGTATGCTTGTGATAAATAGGTTCGTAATGATGCTGTGCCAAATTGCTGTCGATCTGTGGGCGTGCACCGTATACCACGACCAACCTGATCCCAAGGCTATGCAACAAACCGATATCATTGACGATATTCGCGAAGTTTTCATGCTCAATCGCCTCGCCACCCAACATGACAACGAATGTCTTGCCACGGTGCGCGTTGATATAGGGAACTGAGTGGCGAAATCCCTGGACCAGTTCAGTACTACGTTCCTTCACGGCAGACCCTCTTTGAATTTTTATTCGGTATTTTTGTATTTTTATTCTTTTTTGACCAAGATGGCAAGCACCAAATTACTATCAAATGCATATGTATGGCGTATCTGTATTAATAAATTGAATAACATAAAAATGTTTTTCTAATGACAGCGTGGGATTGATTCGTTAAAGTTTTTGCACATAAATTTTTTTGTGCGCTTTTTATTCATATTTTGGTAGTTACTTTGGAGTTACATGGCAGATTCAAATCATAATCCTGGGCGTCGTCGTCTGTTGCAAGGTGCTGCGAGCGCCTGGATGCTGAGTGTTAGTCGAGTTGGATTTGCTGCTTCCTCACATATTATTGCAGTCCGGGTTTGGCCCTCTTCAACCTATACCCGAGTCACGCTGGAATCCAATACTCCGCTGAAGTATCGTCAGTTCGCTCTTACCAATCCTGATCGTATTGTGGTTGATATTGAAGGGGTACATTTAAATAGCGTCCTGAAACAGATAGCTAATCAGGTTCAGTCCGGTGACCCTTATCTGAAGCAAGCCCGAGTAGGGCAGTTTGATAAAAATACCGTCCGTTTGGTTTTGGAGTTGAAGCAAAGCATCAGCCCCCAGCTATTTACTCTAAAACCTTTTGCTGAATTTCGAAATCGTTTAGTGGTGGATTTATATCCCGCTCAGGGCAACAGCTCTGCTGAGGACGATCCATTGTTGGCATTATTGGAAGATTATAATAAAGGCGACGTGGAGCGTAGCTTACCCGCAGAGACACCAAAAGCAGGCAAAGCAGGGCGCGATAGACCGATAGTTATCATGTTGGATCCTGGTCACGGCGGGGAAGATCCTGGTGCTATTGGTAGAAATAAAACCCGTGAAAAAGACATTGTGCTACAAATTGCCCGTCGGTTACGGGCGTTAATTCAAAAAGAAGCCAATATGCGGGTGTTTATGACACGTAATGAAGATGTTTTTATCCCGTTGAAAGTGCGGGTAGCGAAGGCGCGCAAACTGCGGGCAGATTTATTCATTTCAATTCATGCGGATGCATTTACCAGTCAGGCGGCCAGAGGTTCCTCCGTTTTTGCGCTATCAACCAAGGGCGCAACCAGTACCGCCGCGCGTTTCCTGGCCCAGACACAGAATGAGGCCGACCAGATTGGGGGGGTTAGCAAAAGTGGTGATCGCTATCTGGACCATACCATGATTGATTTACTGCAAACGGCGACTATTAATGACAGCCTGAAGTTTGGTAAAGAAGTGCTGAATCGCATGGGGAAAATTAATACGCTGCATAAGAACCGTGTCGATCAGGCGGGGTTTGCTGTATTGAAAGCACCTGATATTCCTTCAATTTTGGTTGAAACAGCATTTATCAGTAATCTGGAAGAAGAGCGCAAACTACGTACCAGCCGTTTTCAGCAACAAGTCGCAGAATCTATTTTTGCTGGCATCAAAGCCTATTTTGCTAATGGTGGGGCGATGGCCCGACTTTAACGCGTAGGGCATTGTTATTGATTGAGAGATATACCCTAAATAATTCGAGTTGCAGGAAGGTGGCAACTGAGATAATCCCGATGAGTTGACGTTAGTCAATGATTCGGGTGAACGAAAGCAGCCAACACACATGCGGCTTGAAGTATGACGGGTATAAAGCCAGAAACAAAAAAACACCCTTAAGGGTGTCTGATGTTGATATGAAAATGATTAAGAATTGGTTGCGGGGGCCGGATTTGAACCGACGACCTTCGGGTTATGAGCCCGACGAGCTACCAGGCTGCTCCACCCCGCGTCCGTCTTAATACTATTTTCTATCTTACTACTACTTTTATTACTTAATGGTGTAATTGGTTGCGGGGGCCGGATTTGAACCGACGACCTTCGGGTTATGAGCCCGACGAGCTACCAGGCTGCTCCACCCCGCGTCCGTCTTAATACTATTTTCTATCTTACTACTACTTTTATTACTTAATGGTGTAATTGGTTGCGGGGGCCGGATTTGAACCGACGACCTTCGGGTTATGAGCCCGACGAGCTACCAGGCTGCTCCACCCCGCGTCCGTCACTACACTTTTATTTGCTTCTCACTACTATTCTACCTAATTCGTCTTAACTTTCAAGACTATCGAACGACATTTGATACTGCTGGTAGCCAGTATCGGTTGGTTGCGGGGGCCGGATTTGAACCGACGACCTTCGGGTTATGAGCCCGACGAGCTACCAGGCTGCTCCACCCCGCGTCCGATTGAGCGCACTATACTCTGGATGAGATCTGTTGCAAGTAGTTTTGCCACTTAATTAGGGTAAAGAGGTTTTTTCGATTAATTTATCAACTATCTGTTTCCTTTTTCCCCATAACGGGGTCAGGAGGATTTTTTTCCACCTGCTGATTCCTTTATCTATAGGTGTTTGTTATCGTTCGCCAGTAGATAAAATGAGTAAAAGAAGGCGTGAAATGACAAGTCGTTGGGGCAAATACCTACTAAGTGGAATAATGATTGCTGTTCTGGCGGGGTGCCAATCGCGGCCAACCGATCGTGGGCAGCAATATAAGGATGGGCGTCTGGAGCAATCACTGGAACTGGTGAATGAACCAAATGCAACAGGTAAGCCAGTTAACGCAAAAGATTATTCTGATCAGGTGAAAGTGATTAACCAATCTTCACCGGGTCTCTATAACCGCAATAGTAATACATTCAATGCGGTCGAAAACTGGATGTTGGCAGGGGCCGATACCAGCAAGCTAAGTTTATTTGGTTTGAATGCCTATCAGATGGAGGGGGTCGATAATTTCGGTAACGTACAGTTTACTGGCTACTACACTCCGGTGCTTCAGGCCCGTTATACGCCACAAGGTGAATTCCGCCACCCACTTTATCGGATGCCTGCTAAAGGAAAGCGTCGTTTACCCGATCGCGCTGCTATCTATGCAGGTGCATTGGATAACCGTAGTTTAGTTATCGCATACACCAATTCGCTGGTAGATAACTTTATGATGGAAGTGCAGGGCAGCGGCTATGTTGATTATGGCGATGGGCGACCACTGACCTTCTTCGGTTATGCAGGTAAAAATGGCCATGCTTACCGCAGTATTGGCAAAGTGCTGATTGATCGTGGCGAAGTCGCTAAAGCAGATATGTCGATGCAAGCCATCCGCCACTGGGCTGAAACCCATAGTGAAGCTGAGGTCAGAGAGCTTTTAGAGCAGAATCCGTCCTTTGTGTTCTTTAAACCAGAAATGTACGCGCCGGTGAAAGGGGCCAGTGCGGTTCCATTGATTGCCAAAGCGTCAGTTGCATCTGATCGTTCCTTGATTCCGCCAGGCACCACATTACTAGCTGAAGTGCCTTTGCTGGATAATCAGGGGAAATTCACGGGCCAATATCAGATGCGCCTGATGGTGGCATTGGATGTTGGTGGTGCGATTAAAGGCCAGCACTTTGATATCTATCAGGGGATTGGCCATGAAGCTGGGCAGGCCGCTGGGTTCTACAATCATTATGGTCGGGTTTGGGTACTGAAAAATGCCCAAAGCAGCGGACCGCTATTTACCGCTTATCAAGGTGGCAAAACAGTCGCGCCAGCGGGTAATGGTTTATCATTACTGGTGAATAATCAGGGTCAGTAAGCTTCCTTATTACCTGCAATTGCCGGTATACGGTCGGTTTCACTCTTTATCAGGCGGCCAATTGGCCGCTTTTGTCTTCATATCATCGATATTATTAACGTCATTTCGAAGCAATTAAGGTAACACATTGATGAACACAGCCTTTTCCGAAGCTTACCAACAGCGGTTTGGTGGCATAGCGCGTCTATATGGTCAGCAGGCGCTGGAACTGTTTTCGCAGGCGCATGTCTGTGTCATTGGTATTGGCGGTGTCGGCTCATGGGCAGCGGAAGCGCTGGCGCGCACGGGTATCGGCGCGATTACGTTGATTGATATGGATGATGTTTGCGTAACCAATACTAATCGTCAGATCCATGCCTTACGGCACAATGTTGGGCAAGCTAAAACCGAAGTGATGGCGGAACGTATTCTGGCTATCAATCCTGAATGCCGCGTGACGTGTATTGATGATTTTATTACTGCGGATAATGTCGCGGAACTTTTAAATAACAATTTTAGCTATGTCATTGATGCAATTGATAGTGTACGGCCTAAGGCGGCACTACTCTCTTATTGTCGCCGCTATAAAATCCCAGTAGTCACCACCGGTGGGGCCGGTGGGCAGTTCGATCCAACGCGTATTGAGGTAGTAGATCTGGCAAAAACCATTCAGGATCCGCTGGCGGCTAAGCTACGTGAAAGGTTGAAAAGTGACTTTAATGTGGTGAAAAACAGCAAAGGTAAACTGGGGATCGACTGTGTTTTTTCCAGCGAACCACTGGTTTATCCCCAGGCTGATGGATCAGTTTGTGCTTCGCGCAGTACAGCGGAAGGCCCAAAAAAAATGGACTGTACTTCAGGTTTTGGCTCGGTAACCATGGTTACTGCGACCTTTGGTTTTGTTGCTGTGTCCCATGCATTGAAAAAAATGATGGCGAAAGCAGCCCGTCAGGTGAAATAACTCCTACTCTATATATTGGGCGGCGATAGCCTTTACACCTTGCGCCAGCGCCAGTAAACCGCTGGCGCGCGAGGTGCTTAGCTGCTGGCGTAGCCCTAACTGCTCAAACAGCGCCAATGGGTCTTCTGCTAATACCTGCTGTGGGGTTTTCCCCTCCACCGCAGTTAAAATAACCGCCAGTAATCCACGAACAATACGGCCTTCGCTATCACCATAAAAATGTAAGCTGCCATCCGGCAGGCGTTGATGCCCCAGCCACACTCGATTTTCACATCCAGTTAGCTCCAGTTGATTCTGTTTTAGTGGCTCCGGCAATGACGGAAGCTGTTTTGCCAGCAAAATCAACTGACGATAACGATCTTCCCACTGTTTATGAACGCTGAATATCTCCAGCAGTTTAGCAGCAGTAATATCGTGACCAAAAGGGTGTGGGGCAATCATCATCTTCTCAATTAGACCGGTGGTTATTGGGCGAAATTATTATCTGTTAGTTCTTAATCTTGCAATAGTTCCAGAGCCTTAGCTATTGCGTTACACAATATATCAACATCGTTCGCGGTATTGTACGGTGCGAATGAGGCACGCAGGCTGCCACTTACCCCTAATGCTGCCATGAGTGGTTGTGCGCAATGTTGCCCGGCGCGTAGTGCGATGCCCTGTTCGGCCAATAACGTTACTAAATCGCTATGGTGCACACCATCGAAAGTAAACGCCAATAAACTAGATTGCTGGCAACGGAAGCTGCGAAAACCCGGTAATTTAGCCAGTTTATTCTCTGCCAATGTGGCTAAATTTTGGCTATAGGTTTCTGCTTCTGCCAGATCAATATGTTCGAGCCAACTAAGAACGGCAGAGAAACCAATGACGCCAGCAATATTTGGCGTACCAGCCTCAAAACGGTATGGCACCTCATGGGACGTAAATCCACCGAAAGAAGCATGAGTGAGCATTTTACCGCCACCGTGCCAGGCTGGCATCTCGTCGAGTAATTCAGACTTGCCGTACAGCACGCCTATGCCGGTCGGTCCATAGAGCTTGTGGGCTGAGAAAGCGTAGAAATCAATATCTAGCGCTTGAACGTCTGCCGGGTTATGCACAACACCTTGCGCCCCATCTACCATCACTACGCAGTTATATTGATGGGCAAGTTCGATTGCCTGAGCTAACTTGGGGCTACCACCCGTGACGTTAGACATCTGGCCCAGCGCCAATATGCGTGTTTTATCATTAAGCAATTGCGGTAATTGCTGTAGGTCGGGTAGGTGATCAAGGCCGATGGGTAATTTAACCATTCTGGCCCCTGTCTGCTCTGCAACCATAAGCCAGGGAATTAAATTGGCATGATGTTCAGCTTCACTGACAATAATTTCATCGCCCGTTTGCAGGCGAGGGCGGGCATAGCTTTGTGCTACTAAATTAATGGCTTCGGTAGTGCCTTTGGTCCAAATGATATTTTCTGCTGCGGGTGCATTGATAAAGTCGGCCACTTGTTGGCGGGTTTCCTCAAAACGAACCGTCAATGACAATGCTGATTGATGTTGGCTGCGATGTACTGTTGCAGAGTCCTGCTGATAAAACTGTTGCGTCGACTCAATCATGGCGCGGGGTTTCAGCGCAGTTGCCGCACTATCCAGATAGGTTATCTCATCACTAATAGCCGGGAATTCCTGACGAAAATCCGTGGGATTAAAGGCTTTCATACTGTTGTTCTCATCCTTTGGGTTACTTCGGAACTGTCTCATTTTGACTCATTTTGTTCATAATTTGCCCGCTAATGGCTCGGTTCACTGGAAATATGTCATAAGTGAGTTATGCTAAATAGTAACGGACATAACCATTTGTCTGGTAATGAAAATGAGTTTTTTAGCATTTTAATCTGCAAGGAGTCACCCATGAAAAAGACAGCTGCCGTAATTTCTGCACTTATGCTCACTTTTACCTTAGCAGCCTGTTCAAGCAACTATGTTATGCATACCAATGATGGTCGCACTATCGTTGCTGATGGTAAACCTAAAGTAGATGATGAAACCGGGATGATAAGCTACACCGATGCCAACGGCACCGAGCAGCAAATTAACCGTTCAGAAGTAAAAGAAATGGCTGAGGGTAAGTAGTTTAACGCGAAGTCACCGTTCAAAAGATGCCTAATACGGCAATCAAACCCTCTGCAACAACTTAAATTTAAGCTCTGACTATGTGCAATGCAAAGTCGCGTTTAAATTTAAGCGCTGAAAATAGGGTAAAAAAAAGCACCGCTAAAATAGCGGTGCTGCATAAAATCACTATGGACAGACAGGGTAAATGTACAGGAAGTGAAAAAAAACAGTAGCTTAGCTACTATGTCTGGACTACCAGACCATTTGCAAACACAACATCACAACCACAAAGCCAAAAGCATTTCAGTACCTGGATACTAAACCTACTTTTCGTTCCGGCTTGGGAAGTGCCGCCACTATAGGTATTTGCTGGCGCATCATCAACGGACAATTTATAATGTCTCGGATTATAAAAACTAATAAGTAAACAAAGGGTTTCATCTAAGGATGAGCCGTTATAAAAAAGTATCCAATTCATGTCAAAACGATTACCACCCCTGAACGCCTTGCGGGTTTTCGATGCGGCCGCACGCCACTTGAGTTTTACTAAAGCTGCTGATGAATTATTTGTCACGCAAGCGGCTGTTAGTCACCAGATAAAGTCCCTGGAGGATTTTCTCGGGCTAAAACTGTTCCGCCGTCGTAACCGCTCGCTGTTACTGACTGAGGAGGGGCAAAGCTACTACCTCGATATTAAAGAGATTTTTACCTCCATCAATGAAGCAACTCGTAAATTGCAGGCGCGTAGCGCGAAAGGCGCGCTCACTGTAAGCCTCCCTCCTAGCTTTGCTATTCAATGGCTGGTTCCTCGTCTATCTGGATTTAATGCGGCTTATCCGGGGATCGATGTCAGGATTCAGGCGGTGGATCGGGAGGAGGACAAACTTGCTGATGACGTTGATGTGGCTATTTTCTATGGTCGGGGTAATTGGACTGGTTTGCGTACTGAGCGTTTGTATGCAGAATTCTTACTTCCTGTTTGTGCGCCTACTTTATTAACGGGTGAGCATGGATTAAAAGTACCGGCAGATCTGGCTAATCATACGTTGTTGCATGATACTTCCCGCCGGGATTGGATGGCCTATACCCGTCAACTGGGTGTTCCTCAAATTAATGTGCAACAAGGTCCGATATTCAGCCATAGTGCTATGGTGGTTCAGGCTGCCGTTCACGGCCAAGGTATTGCGTTAGTGAATAACGTCATGGCTCAGGCAGAGATTGAAGCAGGGCGCTTGGTGTGCCCGTTTAATGATGTTTTGGTGAGTAAAAATGCTTTTTATCTGGTTTGTCATGACAGTCAGGCAGAACTAGGTAAAATAGCCGCCTTTCGTCAGTGGATATTGGCAAGAGCTGCCAGCGAGCAAGAAAAGTTACGCTTTCGCTATGAGAACTGATTAATCACCCTATCTGCGTAGTAATGACAACCCATTCACGATGGTAACCCGCTACGATAAAATGGGCTATTGTCGGGCGATATAACGATATACCCACGTCATTGGAGTCGCAGCTAGCATTTCTGCAATGTCGAGTACGAAGGGTATAACTCTATCTAATTTAAGGTTAATGACGATGAATGGTCGTTTAATGCTGATATTTGCCGCACTGAGCGGTTTTTTCTATGTCGCTTTCGGTGCCTTTGGTGCTCATGTATTGAGCGCCTCACTGGGGCCGAATGAGATGGCCTGGGTTCGTACTGGGCTGGAGTACCAAGGGTTCCATACGCTGGCGATTCTGGCGTTAGCTGTTGCGATGCAACGGCAAGTAAGTATTTGGTTTTACTGGAGTGGTGCCTTGTTAGCGCTCGGAACGCTACTCTTTAGCGGCAGTTTATACTGCCTGGCTCTATCGCACCTGAAACTGTGGGTATATATCACGCCAATCGGCGGCGTATGTTTTCTGGCGGGATGGATTTTGATGTTGATTGGCGCGCTGCGTCTAAGAAAAAGGGCAGAACGCCATGAATAATAAAATTGCTTTATATTGCCGCTCTGGCTTTGAGAAAGAGTGTGCGGCAGAAATTACTGCGAAAGCGGCACAGCTTGAAATCTTTGGTTTCGCTCGAGTAAAAGAAAACAGCGGTTATGTGTTGTTTGAGTGCTATCAGTTGGAAGATGCCGATCGCTTGATTCGTGAAGTGCCTTTTCGTGAGTTGATTTTTGCCCGCCAGATGATGGTGGTGGGTGAGTTATTAAAAGATTTGCCGCCGGAAGACCGTGTTTCACCGATTGTTGGGATGTTAGTCGGTGTTATTGAAAAAGCCGGTGAGTTACGTGTTGAAGTTCCTGATACCAATGAAAGCAAAGAGTTGCTTAAGTTTTGCCGTAAGTTAACGGTACCTTTACGCAGCGCAATGCGGGAACAAAAAATTCTTTCTGCCCGTGAAAATCCTCATCGGCCAGTGGTACACGTGTTCTTTATCGCGTCTGGTTGCTGTTATGTTGGCTACTCTTACAGCAATAATAACTCGCCGTTCTATATGGGTATCCCCCGTCTTAAGTTCCCATCTGACGCACCAAGCCGTTCAACCTTAAAACTGGAAGAAGCTTTTCATGTGTTTATCCCTGCGGATGAATGGGAGGAGCGTTTGGCCAGTGGTATGCATGCAGTTGATCTAGGTGCTTGCCCCGGTGGCTGGACCTACCAATTAGTGCAGCGCAGCATGATGGTTCAGGCTATTGATAATGGTGCGATGGCACAAAGCCTGATGGATACCGGACAGGTAACCCATCATCGCGTCGATGGTTTTAAATATGAGCCAACGCGTAGCAATATCTATTGGTTAGTATGCGATATGGTAGAAAAACCGGCTAAAGTGACGCAACTTATCATCAAGTGGTTGGTAAACGGTTGGTGCCGTGAGGCAATTTTCAACTTGAAATTACCGATGAAAAAACGTTTTGAAATCGTTTTGGAAAATATGGAAATGATGGATGAACAGTTGAAAGAAAACGGTATCAATGCCCATATTCAAGCTAAACAGCTCTATCATGACCGTGAGGAAGTGACGGTGCATGTGCGTCGTATCTGGTCCGGTGTGCCGGGGCGTCGGGATGAACGCCAATAGTCATATATCTTTGGTACTTGCAGCCGCAGTGGTTTAGCGGTGGCTCCAATTACTGGAATATGAGTATCGTGTTATCCGCAAGGGGCCATTTGGCCCCTTAATTTTAAGGTAACCTAAGTTGTTGCAAGTTACCGCTTAATGTCAAATCGGTTTTCAGTGTGGCGATTTGCTTACAGATAAATGCCATATCTTGGTGTTGCTGCAATTTCTTCCGCCATTTCTCCGGCACTGATTCCAGATCTTGATAAAGCGCTTCAAGGTTGCTGGCATGCTGCAATAGCAGTGCGGCAGTTTTGGCACCTATCCCCGCGATGCCCGGAATTTTGCTGCTGCTGATGCCCGCAAGCCCCCAATAGTCAGGCAGTTGGTGTGGCAATACACCAAACTCTTGTTTTACAAATGGCATATCCAGCCAGCGTTTTTGGAAGTAATCGCGAATCTGTACATTTGGCGCTAACAGTTGGCAGTAACCTTTGTCGGTGGAAACGATCGTCACTTGATGGCCGGCTCCACCAATTTTGGTCGCCAAAGTTGCCGCCAGATCATCGGCTTCATTGCCAGGAGAATGCCAGCAAGCGACCCCGAGTGAGCTAAACGCCTCACGGATCTGCGGCATTTCTTGTTGCAGGTTGTCCGGCATCGGTGAGCGGCCAGCTTTGTAATCAGGCAAGCATTGATGACGCCAACTATCGGAACGATCATCCTCATCAAACACGGCCACAGCGTGGGTGGGCTGGCTGTGCTGAATCAGTTGTTGCAACGCATGCTGGCAGGCATTAATGCAAGGTGAACCTTGTACGGCATGGATGCGACGAATCAGATTAAGTGCATCAACGATAAGAAGATGGATTTGCATAGCCTGTCTTATATAGTCATTAAGCCAGATTAATGTCGGGCAGCCACACGACTAAGTGCTGGCGCTGCCCGGTGAGGTATTACTAGTTAAGGCTTAGCTGCAAATTTCGTAGCAAGGGGTATAAGCAGTGCCAGGCAGTTTCATTCGATGCTGTGCAATAAATCCTTGCAGTAAGCTATCCATTTGTTTCATCAATTGTGGATCGCCATGCAATTTATAAGGCCCATAGGCTTCGATGGCATGAATTCCCACTTCTTTTACGTTACCCGCAACGATGCCTGAGAATGCACGGCGTAGTGCCGCAGCCAGTTCTTCAGGTGGCTGGTTATGAGACAGATTGAGATTCGCCATATTTTCATGACTCGGTTCAAACGGATGCTGTAAATCTGGCTTGATACGGATAGACCAGTTGAAGCTATAAGCATCCCCCGTATTACGGCGGTTCTCTTTCACCAGTGGCATCGCTTTTTTCATTTGACGGGCGACTTCAGCCGGGTCATCGATAATTATCTTGTAGTATTTGCGCGCGCCATCACCGAGAGTGTTTATGATGAACTCATCCACCACTCGGAAATAATCCGCGCTCTCTTTTGGTCCGGTTAAGATAAGTGGCAGTACCTGCTCACTGTTCTCTGGATCCATTAATATGCCTAGCAGATAGAGCAACTCTTCCGCTGTTCCTACGCCGCCTGGGAAAATAATGATGCCATGCGCGATGCGGACGAACGCTTCAAGCCGTTTCTCAATATCCGGCATGATAATCAATTCATTGACCAGCGGATTAGGTGGCTCTGCCGCAATGATGGAAGGCTCAGTCATACCAATAAAACGGCCATTTCTGTAACGTTGTTGGGCATGGCCAACGGCGGCACCCTTCATCGGTGCTTCCATCGCTCCTGGCCCACAGCCAGTGCAAATATTTAACTCTCGTAAACCCAGTTGGCTCCCCACTTTACGGGCATACAAGTATTCAGTTTCATTGATTGAATGGCCGCCCCAGCACACAATCATATTGGGGTCTTCATCAAGATGGAGGGCTCGGGCATTACGTAAAATAGAAAAGACCAGATTGGTCAAATGGCTGGAGCTTTCCATATCGAGATGTTGAAAACGCCCAGCGTTAACGATTTGACCATTCACAAACAAAATATCGCGTAACACCGCAAACAGATTTGCCTGTAATGAACGAATAATTTTGCCATCAACAAAAGCATGTTCTGGTGGATTTACCAGTTCGAGTTTTACACCTCGTTCACGGCGCAATACATTGATATCAAAAGTTTCATAGCGCGATAAAAGCTCTTTGCTGTTATCGGTTAGGCTGCCTGAATTGAGAACTGCCAAGGAGCAGTTACGGAATAAACGGTACAGATCACTGCTGGCTGTACGTTTGAGCATATCCACTTCGAGCTGTGATAACAGATCCATTGAGCCGAGTGGGCTGACATGTGTAATCAAAGTTACTCCTTTACACCCCGGAGGGTGGTAGTGTCCGTGTATACCCTTCGTACTTGACGTTGCTGGGTGTTGGCTGCCTACCAGCCACACCAATTACTTTGGGTATATCAGAATGCTGCTTTCTATTTTGCCGTGGAATATCATAGAGATCTTTAAGTATCTATCCCTGATTTCTCTACTGAAAATAGCGTGAAGATACGGTAATTAACCTTAACGTTGTCCCTCGGTTTTTGCCAATACTAACGTGCGTTGTGCTTAAATGTTGCGTACATGTACGCATATATTTATTGCCGGGCCATACGGCCAGTTGATGGAACAAAATCAGTATTGGAGCGCCAAGGGTTGATATCCAGTCCGCCACGGCGGGTATAACGAGCATAGACCGACAGTGTTTCAGGCTGACAAAAACGCATTATGTCGTTGAAGATACGCTCTACACACTGTTCGTGAAATTCATTATGGTGCCGGAAAGAGACCAGATAGCGTAGCAGTGCCTCTCGGTTAATCTGTGGGCCACTGTAGCTGATTTGTACTGATCCCCAATCTGGCTGGTGGGTAATCAGGCAGTTGGATTTGAGCAGATGACTGACCAGGCTCTCTTCTACTCTGTTGCTTGTGGTAGCCCCTTGCAGATAATCGGTGCTAAATTCATAGCTATTGATACGAATATCCTGTTGGTCGAGACATTCCCCCGAGAAATCGGCAATGGGTTGATGTGTTATTTCATTGAGTTGATATAGCGTGACACTGACATCACCTTGAGCGCAGGCCGCCAAATCGCGTTGCAATGTGGTGCGAACACTTTCCCAGTCAGCAAACACGGTTTGGTTAAAACTGTTGAGATAGAGTTTAAAGCTTTTGGATTCAATCAGATTAGTACTATCCGCATTCAGGCTGATTTCACCCACGGCAACTTGTGGCAGGCCATTACTGTTTAGCCAAGACAATTCATAGAGCGTCCAGATATCTGCACCATGAAAGGGCAGGTTATCTGGATATAAACCGAGAGGTTCACGGTTCATGCTGCGTGGCACAGCTTGCAACAAGGTGACGTCATAGTGATCGCGATAAGCGGTTGGTTTGCCCAGCGTCAGTTCCGCCAGAGCCTTATGGTCTTGATATGAAGACATGCTGTTCCCATGATGAGAGAAAGGTACAATAGCTTTAGTTTATCAATTTATGCCGCGTTTAACTGCATTTCTGAGTGGGGGGGTAGCACTCAGCAATACAGCGCAAGCTGCCGCGATACTGAGAATCGAGAATGGACCAGAATGTTTCAACGGCACTAAATAGCTTTACCCAACGTTATATCAATCTATGGCAGCAGCAGACCGGGCATCTGCCCGCCAGTGAAGAACTTTATGGTGTTCCTTCACCTTGCATCGTGGAAACTCAGGACAGTCAGGTATTTTGGTTGCCACAGCCAGCGGTTGCCGATGCCACATTGGCTAATATTGAACGGGCGTTGGAGATTCAGCTTCACCCGGATATTCATGCGTTTTACACCTGCCAATATGCTGGCGACATGATGGCTGATTTAGGTGATCACCGTTTTACGCTGCTACAAGTGTGGAGCGAAGATGATTTTATCCGTTTACAGGAGAATCTAATTGGTCATCTGGTCACGCAAAAAAGGCTGAAACTCTCGCCAACGCTGTTTTTGGCAACCACAGAGTCAGAGATGACAATGGCTTCATTGTGCAATGTCACAGGTAATGTGGTGTTAGAGCAATTTGGTAGTAGTAAGCGCACCCTGCTGGCATCAACTCTCATACATTTTCTTGATGCATTGCGTCCAGTATTACCTGAATAAGCAAGTGGTTATTGTTTATTCTGGTCAAGCCGGTGTGCGAGATCTCTCACACCGGCTGTGAGACATCACTTCTATTCTTTAACTGTAAAATTTTTGTGTCAAATTTATCTTCAATAAAATCATTTTGTTATAAACGTTCATTTTTTTATATGTAAAAGTATCAGCATCATTATTCTTACAGTGTCTTGCCACCCTTTGTCGATTAAGCGATCCTTCTAATCGCCGGATAGGATCTGGCGGAGAAGGACGGTATCTGGATGCTACCACTTCAGGATGAAGAACACAGGGACTGCTTAGGACGAGTGAAGGGATGTTTCAGGATGGAACAAAGGACACCTCCAGGATGGAGATTGAGAGCCGGTTCAGGATGAATGGTGGGTTAGGATAACCTCAGGATTAGCATCGGGATGGTGTAGGACACTGCGACGGATTGCTGGTTAGGATAACCACACGGAAAAGTTTTCATGGATTGAGCAGGGAGCATCACTTTTAGCGGGATAGCTATGAAACGAATTGAGGGGTACTGGTAAAACAGTACCCCTTTTTTTATGCTTATTTTGCCCAATAGCCTTCTGTTGTCTATGGCGTGAGTTTGGGCATCGCCTTCTTCAATGGTATGCTTGGCCGCCGTTGGACCAGCCCGGCGAATGGCTGTTTTTTGGTTGAGAGCATAATCATGAGTATAGAAAATCAGGTGCGTCAGAACTTACGGGATATTGAGCTTGCCATGCGAGCAATTGATCTTTGGCAAGTTGTTCCACCGCCAGCGGCAGCCTTCGAAAGTAATGAGCCTTTCAGTATCGATACCATGGATGCCGAGCAGTGGTTGCAATGGGTACTGATTCCCCGAATGTATGCATTGCTGGAATCGAATAACCCACTTCCGACACGTTTCGCCATTACGCCATACTTTGAAGAGGCATTAAGTGGTGATAGTCGGCCAGATTGCACCATACTGCTGGCACAATTACAGTGTCTCGATGATCTGTTGAATAAAGAAAGTAACTAATGCTGGAAATAATTTACCAAGATGAATATATAGTTGCGGTGAATAAACCCGCCGGTTGGCTGGTTCACCGTAGTTGGTTGGACAGTAATGAAACCGTATTTGTGATGCAAACGGTGCGCGACCAGATTGGCCAGCATGTTTATACCGTCCACCGTCTGGATCGCCCAACATCAGGTGTGCTGCTGATGGCGTTATCCAGTGATGTTGCCCGTGCTCTTTCGGCGCAGTTCGAACAGCACCAGATTCAGAAAACATACCATGCGGTGGTTCGTGGCTATGTGCTGGAAGGTGGTACGGTTGATTACGCGATGAGCGAAGAACTGGATAAAATCGCGGATAAACATTCCAAACAAGATAAAGCACCACAACCGTCAGTTACCCACTATCAGCCTTTGGCTCAAGTGGAAGTTCCTGTTGCTATTGGGCGCTATGACACATCACGCTTCAGTTTATTGGAGCTGAAACCGGAAACAGGGCGTAAGCATCAGTTACGGCGGCATATGGCACATATACGCCATCCAATTATTGGTGATAGTGCCCACGGTGATTTGCGTCAGAATAGAGGTATTGCCCAACACTTTGATTGCTCACGGCTCATGTTGCACGCTAGCCATTTACAATTGAATCATCCAGTCACTGGTGAGGTGCTTTCGCTTACGGCGCGTTGGGATGAATCCTGGCAAGGCTTGATGTCACACTTTGGCTGGTTGGGTATTACCCCTCATCTTGAAAGGGTTGAGTTTCCAGCGACCGAAGGTCAGGATAGTGAATAATTTTTTCTGGTTAAAAGGGAATATCTTTTATGGCTCAGGTCGGGATTTTTGTCGGCACTGTCTACGGTAATGCGTTGTTAGTGGCGGAAGAAGCTGAAAACATACTGAAAGAGCAGGGGCATGAGGTAACACTGTTTGAAGAGGGGACTTTAGAAGCCTGGCAGTATTATCGTCAACATTATGCACTGGTTATCACATCTACCACCGGACAAGGCGACTTCCCTGACAGCATAGCAGAACTGTTCGTCGCTGTTCGTGATCAGGTTGGGTTTCAGCCAGAGCTACGTTATGGCGTCATTGCACTAGGTGACAGCAGTTATGATAATTTCTGCGGCGCAGGGCGCGCATTTGATGAACTGCTGCAAGAGCAGGGGGCGACACGGATTGGTGAACGACTGGATATTGACGCGATGGAACACCCGGAGCCAGAAGTGGTTTCAGCGTTGTGGGTAGAAAAATGGGGCCGCTTGCTTAAGTAACATAGCTTCTGCTCAATGACGTATTGTGGCGTGCAGTGTGCTGCCACAATACGTGTTCAGCTAGATTTAGCGGCCGTTGGTCAGCTTTTCTAAATCTGATTCAATTTCTGAAATCTTATTGGCAACAACGCTTTCTAAATGGCGCAAGTCATCCAGGATTTTGCGTTTCAAATCCACTTCAATCTGATCGCGCTTACACAGTTGATCCAACTCATCAATGACGTAACGGAGGTTAGGATTGATTTCATTGATTTCTTTGTAACCATGTCCAGCGTTATCCGCCACCACAGTTTTGCGTTGGCGTGGATATTTGAATTTCACACTCTTAGCAAAAAACTCGCCTTTATCTTTGCGGAAATAAATTTTCAGAATGTCGTTATTGGCCTCCTGACGCAGGCTATAGCGATCGACATCTTCTGGTTGTGTGATTCCTAAGCTTTTCAGATTGTCATACATAGCGCCACCTTTTTGATTTTATATTCCACAGTTTATGATTATGACGGTAAATTTCGCCAAAGTATGTGATTGCAGGCGATAACTTCACAAAGCAAAAAAATAGCGGGTGATTAGCCCGCTATATTCATCTTAGTCGATGGTGCGTAATAACTCATTAATACCGACTTTTCCACGGGTTTTTGCGTCAACTTTCTTCACGATAACTGCACAGTACAGGCTGTAGCTACCGTCTTTCGAGGGCAGGTTACCGGAAACGACAACAGACCCGGCCGGAACGCGGCCATAGTGAATTTCACCAGTTTCGCGATCGTAAATACGGGTGCTTTGCCCAATAAATACGCCCATGGAGATAACGGAACCTTCTTCGACGATAACCCCTTCAACCACTTCTGAACGCGCACCGACAAAGCAGTTATCTTCAATGATGGTTGGGTTGGCTTGCAGTGGCTCAAGCACGCCACCAATGCCAACACCACCGGACAAGTGCACATTCTTACCAATTTGCGCGCAAGAACCGACAGTTGCCCAGGTATCGACCATGGTGCCTTCATCAACGAAAGCGCCAATATTCACATAAGAAGGCATCAGTACGGTATTACGAGCGATAAATGCGCCTTTACGTACGGTTGCTGGTGGTACGACACGGAAGCCTTCACGTTGGAAGCGCGCTTCATCGTAACCGGCGAATTTCATTGGTACTTTGTCGTAGTAACGCGTTTCTGCGCCTTCCATGACCTGGTTATCATTGATACGGAAAGACAGCAGTACCGCTTTCTTCAGCCATTGATGGGTAACCCACTGGCCGTCAATCTTTTCTGCCACCCGTAGTGCACCGGTATCAAGCAGATCAATCACGTGGTTAATCGCTTCGCGGGTTACGGTATCAACGTTGGCCGGCGTGATATCTGCACGGCGTTCGAAGGCGGTTTCAATAACGTTCTGTAGTTGCTGCATCCTGTTCCCTTCAAAATGGGTTGTAAGAAAAATTAATGACTAAAAAGTTATTTGTATCACAGTTTATCGTTCGGATTGAGGGTATCTGTCAACCGTTGTGCTAATTCGCGGCGGGTTTCAATACTTAAAGCGCGGCGATCTTTGTCTGCTAATACAAATAAATCCTCCACCCGCTCGCCAATAGTTGTGATACGTGCGCTATGCAGCGATAACCCTAAATCTGCAAATATCCCACCTACCCGAGCCAGTAAGCCCGGCTGGTCCAGTGCAATTAACTCCAGATAAGTACGGCGCTCGTTATGGGTTGGCAAGAAATTGGTTTCAGTCGGCACACTGAAATGCCGTAATTTAGGTGATAATCGCCTGACGCGCGGATGTTGATAATTCGGCTGGGTCATCGCTTGTTCTAAGGCATGACTAATGATGGGATGTCTATCTTGAGCCAGTGGGCTGCCATCTGGCTCCAATACGATAAAGGTATCCATCGCCATACCATCGCGGTTGGTGAAAATCTGTGCATCATGAACACTCAGATTGCGGCGATCCAGCTCACCGACCACCGCAGCAAACAGTGATGGGCGGTCAGGGCTCCAGATGAATATTTCGGTTCCCCCCCGTGTTGCCTGACGGCTAACTAACACCAGTGGCTTGGTTGAGTCATGCTCTAATAAGTGGCGGGCATGCCAGGCTAATTGATTGGGTGAATGACGCAGGAAATAATCAGCCCGGCAGCGGCTCCAGATGCGGTGCAATGCTTCTTCATCGATATTATCCATCCGCAGCAGCGCCAGAGCTTGTAGCCGGTGGTGACGGACACGTTCGCGCAAATCCGGGCTGTTTTGCATACCACGGCGTAACTGTTTTTCTGTGGCGAAATAAAGTTCGCGTAACAGGCTCTGTTTCCAGCTATTCCACAAATTTTCATTGGTGGCGCAAATATCAGCCACTGTCAGACTGACTAAATAGCGCAAGCGAGTTTCGCTTTGTACTTCGGCGGAGAATTGCTGAATAACCGCAGGGTCCTGAATATCCCGACGCTGAGCTGTCACTGACATCAAGAGGTGGCAACGAACTAACCAAGCCACAAGTTGAGCTTCGCGCGAGTTAAGGCCGTGCTGCTCGGCAAACTCCAATACATCGTGAGCGCCCAGTATTGAATGATCGCCTCCACGCCCTTTGGCAATATCGTGGAACAGTGCTGCTAGCAACAATAATTCAGGTTGAGGCAGGCGTGGGTAAAGCTCGACGCAGAGAGGATGGCGTGGCCGGGTTTTTTCATCGGCAAAGCTTTCGAGTTTAAGTAACACGCGGATAGTGTGCTCATCTACGGTGTAGGCGTGAAACAGGTCAAACTGCATCTGGCCAACGATACTGCCCCATTGTGGCATATAGGCCCACAGCACGCTGTGGCGATGCATCGGTAATAATGCCCGGGAAACCGCCCCAGGGTGGCGCAAAATGGCCATGAATAGCTTGCGGGCTTCAGGAATGTTACATAAAGGCTGTTTCAGATGCCGCCGGGCATGGCGTAAGCGGCGTACTGTGGTGGAATATATGCCTTTGATATCCTGATTGCGTACCATCAGATAGAACATGCGCATAATAGCTTCAGGCTGCTGGATAAATAAGTTCTCATCACGCAGATCTATTAAATCCCCGCGTAACTGAAATTCATCATCCAGTGGACGTGGTTTTTCATTGGTACCCAGCGCCAATATGGCTTCGTCAAACAGTTGTAGCAGCATGTTGTTCAGTTCGCTGACCCGACGGGTCATACGATAAAAATCTTTCATCATCCGTTCGACCGGTTCATTGCCTTCGCCCTGATATTGCAAAAGCTGAGCCACACTCAGTTGGCGGTCAAACAGCAGGCGGTTATCGTAGCGAGTTAATACCAAATGCAGCGCGAAACGGATGCGCCACAGAAAACTCTGGCTTTCAATCAGCTCATTGCGCTCAGCTTTGGTCAGAAAACCGAAATCAACCATCTCACTTAAGGATGTGGCACCAAAATGGCGGCGGGCTACCCATTGTAGGGTGTGGATATCCCG
The DNA here is from genome assembly GCF_048593885.1 of Yersinia sp. 1252 StPb PI. Taxonomy (NCBI): domain Bacteria; kingdom Pseudomonadati; phylum Pseudomonadota; class Gammaproteobacteria; order Enterobacterales; family Yersiniaceae; genus Yersinia; species Yersinia sp. 1252 StPb PI. Next base: position 40,402 of record NZ_JAZGQE010000002.1, read on the forward strand.
TAACCCACCAGGGCTACTTTTGATATCAGGCTCCAGGTTATAACTGGTGCCATGGTAGCGTTTATGCCGTTCTTGTTGTTCGGTGATTTTGGCATGGAAAAATTGCGGCGAGGGCCAGAAATTGTCGCTAAAAATGTGCTTTTGCATCTGTAAAAACAGGGCTACATCACCGCAAATCAAACGTGACTCAATCATATTGGTGGCGACAGTGAGGTCGGCTAACCCCTCGAGCAAACACTCTTCCAGTGTGCGCACGCTGTGGCCGACTTCCAGTTTCAGGTCCCATAGCAAAGTGATCAACTGGCCGACGCGTTGCGCATCTTCATCGCTTAGACGCTGCTTGCTGAGAACCAATACATCAATATCTGATAAGGGGTGCAGTTCACCACGGCCATAGCCGCCCACGGCAACCAGCGCGGTTTCAGCCACATCATCAAAACCATAAAATGTCCACAACCGCCGTAACAGGCGGTCAATGTAATCACTGCGCGCAGCAATTAATATCTCGGCACTGATTCCGCCATTGAATGCTTCCGCCTGCCAAAGTTGGAAAGTCTCAAGCCGCTGCTTGAGAATCGGGCAATTAAGGTCACTATCGAGATAAGTACTCGGTGGTGCGGGCTGCTCAGGAATGACCTTCGGTACCGCAGGGGATACAGAGTGCTCGGTGTGATTGTCAGACATATGTTTACCCGATAAATGCGACCTGATAAAAAGACGCAGCCCATAAAAAAGCCGGCGGCTGCCGGCTTGTCATTATTACTCGTGCGTTATGATGTTGGGGATGGTGTCATCCTTTCGCAACGTCATTATTTCGCAGCCGTTATCGGTTACCACAATAGTATGCTCGTACTGTGCCGACAAGCTGCGATCTTTAGTTTTTACCGTCCAGCCATCTTTCATGGTACGAATTCGGTAATCCCCTGCGTTGACCATAGGCTCAATGGTGAAAGCCATACCAGTTTGTAGGATTACGCCACCGTCGTCTGCATCGTAGTGCAGCACTTGTGGTTCTTCATGGAAACCTTCGCCAATACCGTGGCCACAATATTCACGCACCACAGAAAAGTTCTCCGCTTCCACAAATTTTTGGATCTCTTTACCCAGAGTGCGCAGGCGGATACCCGGTTTGACCATTTTGATTGCCAGGTACAGGCTCTCTTGAGTGACGCGGCACAGGCGCTCACCCAAAATGGTAGGTTTGCCGACGATAAACATTTTTGATGTATCGCCATGGAAACCGTCTTTAATAACAGTCACGTCGATATTGACGATGTCACCGTCTTTCAACACTTTCTCATCACTTGGAATGCCGTGACAAATAACTTCATTAATAGAAATACAAACCGATTTAGGAAAGCCGTGGTAACCCAGACAAGCAGAGATAGCCTGCTGATGGTTGGTGATATGATCGTGGCAGATACGATCGAGTTCACCAGTGGTTACCCCCGGTTTTACGTGAGGTTCAATGATCTCCAGCACTTCAGCAGCCAGGCGGCCAGCAACGCGCATTTTTTGAATATCTTCAGGTGTTTTTATTGAGATTGCCATGCAAAAGTGTCCGTAGGGGCTGTGAATACCAACCAGCCGCCGTAATATGAATAAGCAGGTAATAAATATCATATACCCTAAATAACCTGTCGCTAATGGTACCAGCCCTGCAATTAGCTGCCAAACTTTCGTTTGCAGTGACGACACTAAATGCAACAAAAGTTGGTGTGTTGCGGCCGTTTATGGTATAAAGCGCGCCGGCAAACCGCACTATTATGTTGTCGTTTCAGGTCCGATTTCAGGGCATGTCCTGATGGCAGGTAGCTGTTTAGCTGAGTAATACCAATCGCACTCATATGTGTAAATAACACACACGTGTCGACACATACGCCGGGGTGCCCTAAAGTTTTTGATGATTATCAATTTCTTATGGGGTCGGCGTTATGGGGCACGTGGAGGCATAACCCCAACTGATACTATAGAGGTTTTAATCATGGCAACTGTTTCCATGCGCGACATGCTCCAGGCCGGTGTTCACTTCGGTCACCAGACCCGTTACTGGAACCCGAAAATGAAGCCTTTCATCTTCGGCGCACGTAACAAAGTTCACATCATCAACCTGGAAAAGACCGTACCAATGTTCAACGAAGCTTTGGCTGAATTGAAAAAGATCTCTTCCCGTAAAGGTAAGATCTTGTTCGTTGGTACTAAACGCGCAGCAAGCGAAGCGGTAAAAGACGCTGCCAACAACTGCGACCAGTTCTTCGTGAACCATCGCTGGTTGGGCGGGATGCTGACTAACTGGAAAACTGTTCGTCAGTCCATCAAACGTTTGAAAGATTTGGAAATCCAGTCTCAAGACGGCACCTTTGACAAGCTGACCAAAAAAGAAGCGCTGATGCGTACTCGTGAACTGAACAAGCTGGAAAACAGCCTGGGCGGTATCAAAGACATGGGCGGTTTACCAGACGCTCTGTTTGTTGTTGATGCTGATCACGAACACATCGCTATCAAAGAAGCTAACAACCTGGGTATCCCGGTATTCTCTATCGTTGATACTAACTCCGATCCAGATGGCGTTGACTTTATCATCCCAGGTAACGATGACGCGATCCGTGCAGTTAAACTGTACCTGAACGCTGTTGCTACTGCCGTCACTGAAGGTCGTTCTCAAGACTTGGCCGTTCAAGCGGAAGAAAGCTTCGTAGAAGCTGAATAATAAGTCAGGCTCGTTGGAGCCCTTATTAACCAGGTATTGAAATATGTTGGTTAGGGGGCCTTTATAGGCCCCCTTTGCGTATCTAATGTGAGATCTTGTTTTCACAAGAGAACCGAGGAAATTTAAATGGTTGCTATTACCGCTGCTTTGGTAAAAGAACTGCGTGAGCGTACTGCCGCAGGCATGATGGAATGTAAAAAGGCGTTGGTTGAAGCTAACGGCGACATCGAGCTTGCCATCGACAATATGCGTAAATCTGGTCAGGCTAAAGCTGCCAAGAAAGCAGGCCGTATCGCTGCTGAAGGCATCATCCTGGCTCAACTTTCAGCCGACGGTAAGTTCGGTGTGATTCTGGAACTGAACTGCGAAACTGACTTTGTTGCTAAAGATGCTGGCTTCAAAGCATTTGGCGAAGAAGTTATCAACGCAGCTCTGGCTGACAAAATCACTAATATCGACGATCTGAAAGCTAAGTTTGAAGAGCAACGCGCCAATTTGGTAGCTAAAATCGGCGAGAACATCAATATTCGTCGTATTGCTGCTCTGGAAGGCGATGTTCTGGGTACTTATCTGCACGGCGCTCGTATCGGCGTTATGGTTGCAGCAACTGGCGCTGATGAAGAGCTGGTTAAGCACATTGCTATGCACATTGCTGCAAGCAAACCAGAATATGTTAAGCCAGACGATGTTCCTGCTGAAGTTGTTGCTCGCGAGCACCAAATCCAGTTGGACATTGCTATCGAATCCGGCAAACCACGTGAAATTGCTGAGAAGATGGTTGAAGGCCGTATGCGTAAGTTCACCGGCGAAGTTTCTCTGACTGGTCAGAACTTCGTTATGGACCCAAGCAAAACCGTTGGTGATTTGTTGAAAGAGAACAAAGCTGACGTAACAAACTTCATCCGCTTTGAAGTGGGCGAAGGCATTGAGAAAGTTGAGACTGACTTTGCTGCTGAAGTTGCAGCAATGAGCAAACAGTCTTAATGCTAAAAATGGGGCCGCCAATCGGCGGTTCCATTTTATCCACTCGATACCCGTCATACTTCAAATTACAGGTGCGTTGACTGCTTTCGTTCACTTCAGTCACTTACTTATGTAAGCTTCTGAGGATTCGCTCAGTTGTCGTCTTCCTGCAACTCGAATTATTTAGGGTATAAGCTTAGTCTTGTCAGTTTTCAACGCACGGTATTGCTTTGAACATTTGACGGTCAAGTTCCCAATATTTATTACTGCTGCTTAGGACAGAACACCATGGCAACCAATGCAAAACCCGTATATCAGCGTATCCTGCTTAAGCTTAGCGGCGAAGCCCTGCAAGGCGCGGAAGGTTTTGGTATCGACGCAAGCGTTTTGGATCGCATGGCTCAAGAAGTTAAAGAGCTGGTCGAATTGGGCATTCAGGTCGGTGTGGTCATTGGCGGTGGTAACCTATTCCGCGGTGCCGGTTTGGCACAAGCTGGGATGAACCGCGTAGTGGGCGACCACATGGGAATGCTGGCTACCGTAATGAACGGCCTGGCAATGCGAGATGCACTGCACCGTGCCTATGTGAACGCCCGCCTGATGTCTGCTATTCCACTTAATGGTGTGTGTGATAATTACAGTTGGGCTGAAGCTATCAGCTTGCTGCGTCATAACCGTGTGGTGATTTTTGCCGCAGGTACAGGTAACCCTTTCTTCACCACCGATTCCGCGGCCTGTCTGCGCGGTATCGAGATCGAAGCTGATGTGGTGCTGAAAGCGACGAAAGTTGATGGAGTTTACTCCGCAGATCCGGTTAAAAACCCTGACGCAACACTGTTTGAGCAGCTAACCTATCAGGATGTTCTGGAGCGCGAGCTAAAAGTTATGGATCTGGCGGCCTTCACTTTGGCCCGTGATCATAACTTGCCAATTCGTGTTTTCAATATGAACAAACCTGGCGCTCTGCGTCGCGTGGTGATGGGTGAGAATGAAGGGACGTTGATCACTAAAGAAGTGACAGCGATCGCTAAATAAGCGGCAGCCTGTATTGTCAGGGGCATGCGGCTTTCAGATATGCCCCCAATGCCTGCAACTGTTGGTTTGTATATTCACCGGCTATACTCATGCTATGGCCTGCCAAGTAACCAGTTTCCAAGGGTTCACAACGTGATTAACGAAATTAGAAAAGATACTGAAGTGCGTATGGAAAAATGCTTTGAAGCTTTCCAAAACCATATCAGTAAGATCCGTACCGGTCGTGCTTCTCCAAGTATTCTTGATGGCATTCAGGTTGAGTATTATGGCACTGCTACGCCATTGCGCCAGTTGGCTAACATTGTGGTTGAAGACTCCCGTACTCTGGCATTGACCGTGTTTGACCGCAGCCTTAGCGCCGCGGTTGAGAAAGCGATCATGACCTCCGATTTAGGGCTGAATCCTTCTTCCGCGGGTACCGTTATTCGTGTTCCACTGCCAGCATTGACAGAAGAGCGCCGTAAAGACTTGATCAAAGTTGTTCGTGCAGAAGCAGAGCAGGGCCGTGTATCGATTCGTAACGTGCGCCGTGATGCTAACGAAAAAGTGAAAGCTTTGTTGAAAGATAAAGAGATCAGTGAAGACGAAGACCGCCGTTCTCAAGATGATATCCAAAAGCTGACCGATGCTTTTATCAAGAAAGTTGATACTGCATTAGCGGCTAAAGAAGCTGAGTTGATGGATTTCTAATCCTGCCTGACAAAAAACAGAGCGTCGCTTAGGTGGCGCTTTGTTTTTAGCAGGATCACTATTTTGCCGATTCACTAGGTCAGTAGAGTCATGCGATATCGGCAGTAATACGCTATAAAATTGGGCCGAGGATATTTATTAGACCACCTGTTATTCGGGTCGGTTGCGCTCTCGCCTATCATAAAAACAGTTATTCAGAGCACTCTCATGAAGCAACTGACTATTCTTGGTTCTACTGGCTCCATCGGTAACAGCACTCTGGGTGTTGTCCGCGCTAATCCCGAATTATTCAACGTTACTGCACTTGTGGCTGGTCGCAATGTCGAGCAGATGGCAATGCAATGCCTCGAGTTTTCTCCTCGCTATGCCGCGATGTCAGATGAAATATCGGCCAAAGCGTTGCGCCAGTTATTGGCTGAGCACGGTTCGAAAACCGAAGTTTTTCATGGTGAAAAAGCGGCCGGTGAACTGGCTGCGTTAGACGATGTCGATCAAGTGATGGCGGCAATTGTCGGTGTGGCAGGCCTATCTTCAACGCTGGCGGCTATTCGTGCAGGTAAACAGGTATTACTGGCTAACAAAGAGTCACTGATTACCTGCGGCAAGCTTTTCATGGATGAAGTGAAACACAGCCATGCACAATTGCTGCCAATCGACAGCGAACATAATGCGATTTTTCAGAGTTTACCTGAGAAAATTCAGCGTAAATTAGGCTACTCTTCACTGAGTGAGAATGGCGTCTCGCGCATTATTTTAACTGGCTCAGGTGGCCCACTGCGTGAAATACCTTTATCACAATTTGCCGATGTCACACCAGATCAGGCTTGTGCTCATCCAAACTGGTCTATGGGGCGCAAAATTTCAGTCGACTCCGCGACTATGATGAACAAAGGGCTGGAGTATATCGAGGCGCGTTGGTTATTCAATGCCAGTGCAGAGCAGGTTGAGGTTATTTTGCATCCTCAATCTGTCATTCACTCGATGGTGCGTTATCACGATGGTAGTGTACTGGCCCAGATGGGGACCCCAGACATGCGTACCCCGATTGCACATGCGATGGCGTACCCAATGCGGGTTAATTCTGGTGTTGCACCACTCGATTTTTGCCAGATACGCGAGCTGACGTTCGCTGCGCCGGATTATCAGCGTTATCCTTGTCTAAAATTGGCAATCGATGCAAGCAATGCAGGGCAAGCTGCCACGACAGCGTTGAATGCCGCGAACGAAATATCCGTTATGGCATTTTTAGATTCACGCATTCGTTTCACTGATATTGCAGCCATCAACCTTAGGGTTGTGGAACAGTTATCATTGGCTGAACCCACTAGTGTGGATGAGGTGCTGATCATTGATCGTCAAGCCCGTGATACGGCAGCTCAAGCAATAGAAAAATTGAATCATTAAGTTGTATTGGCTGTTTTGGGAATTTGTTAGGGCAAGGCTGAGATGGTATAGTCTGCACCGTCAATGGATAGATAGACTGTTGATTAGTGGCCCAATAGGTATTTAAACCGTCTATTTTGGCTGTCACTTAAGAAGCCGTGACTTGGTACACGGCTTTTTTTGTGGGCTTACTGCCTAATGTTCGGGACGAACAATTGATTTATTGAGGAAATGAGTTCGCATTATGTCGTCTGTAAATGAAGATAGGGCTAACTTGTGCCCCCTGATTCCGCGTCATGTCGCTATCATTATGGATGGTAATGGGCGTTGGGCTAAAAATCGGGGTAAATTAAGGGTCTTCGGTCATAAAGCGGGAGTGAAGTCAGTTCGTCGTGCAGTAAGTTTTGCTGCCAGTCATCATTTGGATGCGCTCACGCTTTATGCTTTCAGTAGTGAAAACTGGAATCGCCCTGCTCAGGAAGTCACCGCTCTGATGGAGCTTTTTGTTCGTGCGCTGGACAGTGAAGTAAAAAGTCTGCATAAACATAATGTTCGTTTATCTGTTATTGGTGATATCAGTCGATTTAGTGAACGTTTGCAACAACGGATCCGTCGCTCAGAAGCGCTAACTGCCAACAATGACGGTCTGAAACTCAACATCGCTGCCAATTATGGTGGCCGTTGGGATATTATTCAGGGTGTGCGCCATTTAGCTGAGCAAGTACAGCAAGGTGAGTTGCAGCCCACAGATATCAGTGAAGAATCGCTAAACTCGCATATCTGCCTGCATGAGCAATCTGAGGTGGATTTAGTGATCAGAACCGGTGGTGAACATCGCATCAGTAATTTTTTGTTATGGCAAATTGCCTATGCTGAACTTTACTTTACTGATGTACTCTGGCCTGATTTTGATGAACATGTCTTTGAAGGTGCGCTGAATGCATTTGCACAACGCGAGCGTCGCTTCGGGGGAACTACACCTATCGATGCCACTGCATCCTAGGGGGAACTTTTGCTGAAGTATCGTCTCATAACTGCTTTGATTTTGATTCCGGTTGTCATTGGTGCCCTGTTCCTGCTTCCGCCGGTTGGTTTTGCTATTGTTACTCTCTTTGTCTGTATGCTTGCAGCCTGGGAGTGGGGGCAATTAGCCGGGTTCGCCAGTCGTTCTCAGCGTATTTGGTTAGCCATACTTTGTGGTTTTCTACTGATCTCAATGCTGCTTAGCCTTCCTGCCTATCAGCATTCTGCTCATCTACCACAAGTGAGTGTCCCTCTCTGGCTCTCTATGGGCTGGTGGGTCGCAGCATTGCTGTTGGTGCTTACTTACCCACGCTCTGCGGCGTTGTGGCGCGATTCACGTCTGTTACGTATAATTTTCGGCGTTCTGACTATTGTTCCCTTTTTCTGGGGCATGGTGGCATTACGTCAGTATGGCTATGAGCAGAACCATCATATCGGCGCCTGGTGGCTGCTGTATGTGATGCTTTTGGTATGGGGTGCGGATTCTGGCGCTTACATGTTTGGTAAATTATTCGGTAAACATAAATTAGCGCCTAAAGTATCACCAGGTAAAACCTGGGAAGGATTAATTGGCGGTTTACTGACATCAGCTCTGATATCATGGTTGTTCGGTCGTTATGCTCCGTTGGATATCATCCCGGAAAAACTGTTAATCTGTTCCGTGGTGGCTGCATTGGCCTCAGTACTTGGCGATTTGACCGAAAGTATGTTTAAACGTGAAGCGGGAATCAAAGACAGTGGTCATCTGATTCCTGGTCATGGTGGGATACTGGATCGTATCGATAGCCTGACCGCAGCTGTGCCGGTATTTGCCTGCTTAATGCTGTTAGTGTTTTAATCCGTCACTGACGGGGAGTTTAGGGAATATGATGAGCATACTCTGGAGCCTGGCCGCGTTTATTATCGCACTGGGGATCTTAATTACAGTGCATGAGTTCGGTCACTTTTGGGTGGCGCGGCGCTGTGGTGTCCGTGTCGAACGCTTTTCGATTGGTTTTGGTAAAGCGCTGTGGCGTCGGACGGATCGTCAAGGTACCGAGTATGTTATCGCCCTTATCCCGCTGGGCGGCTATGTTAAGATGCTAGATGAGCGTGTTGAAGCTGTTGCTCCTGAGCTTCGTCATCAATCTTTTAATAATAAAACTGTTTTGCAACGCGCGGCAATCGTCAGCGCGGGCCCTATTGCCAACTTCCTTTTTGCTGTCATTGCTTACTGGCTGGTGTTTATCATTGGTGTGCCAAGTGTGCGCCCGGTAGTGGGTGACATTTCGCCACAATCCATTGCTGCACAAGCCAATATTTCTCCAGGAATGGAACTTAAGTCTGTAGATGGTATCGAAACGCCTGACTGGGATTCTGTTCGTTTGGCCCTCGTCGGCAAAATCGGTGATAAACAAACACAGGTGGGTGTGGCACCATTTGGTTCTGCTAATGTGGTGCAAAAGACACTGGATCTGCAACAGTGGCAGTTCGAGCCTGATAAGCAAGATCCTGTCGTGGCGTTGGGTATTATTCCACGAGGCCCGCAGATTGAATCTGTCTTGGCTGAAGTTCAAACCGGGTCTGCGGCACAAAAGGCAGGTTTACAAGCAGGGGATAGGATAGTTAAAGTTGGTGGTCAGCCACTGGATCGTTGGCAAACATTTGTTTTACAGGTTCGTGATAACCCCGGTAAGCCACTGGTGTTAGATATTGAAAGGGGTGGTACCCCCTTGTCTTTAACCTTGATACCAGATACAAAATCGGTTGGAGAAAACCGCAATGAAGGTTTTGCGGGTGTAGTGCCGAAAGTTATACCGCTTCCGGATGAATATAGAACGATTCGCCAATATGGCCCGTTTACGGCACTCTACCAAGCTGGGGATAAAACCTGGCAGTTGATGCGGTTGACGGTAGGCATGTTGGGTAAACTGATTACTGGTGATGTTAAACTGAATAACTTGAGTGGCCCGATATCTATTGCACAAGGCGCTGGGGTTTCAGCTGAGTACGGATTGGTGTATTACCTGATGTTTTTGGCACTAATCAGTGTCAACTTAGGGATTATCAATTTGTTCCCGTTACCGGTATTAGATGGTGGACATCTGCTCTTCCTGGCGATAGAAAAGCTGAAGGGTGGGCCGGTTTCTGAGCGAGTACAGGACTTCAGTTATCGCATCGGCTCGATTTTGCTGGTGTTATTAATGGGGCTTGCACTTTTCAATGATTTCTCCCGTCTTTAACGGCTGGGGATAGGTTAGGAAGAACGCATAACAACGATGGCGATGAAAAAGTTGCTCATAGCGTCGCTGCTGTTTGGCAGCGCCACCGTATACGGTGCAGACGGGTTCGTAGTGAAAGATATTCATTTCGAAGGCCTGCAACGGGTCGCCGTCGGTGCGGCGTTACTTAATATGCCGGTTCGCGTAGGCGATACCGTCAGTGATGATGACATCGGTAAAACTATCCGTGCGTTGTTTGCTACAGGCAACTTCGAGGACGTTCGTGTCCTGCGCGATGGTGATACGCTGATTGTTCAAGTCAAAGAACGCCCAACGATTGCCAGCATCACTTTCTCCGGTAACAAAGCGGTGAAAGATGACATGCTTAAGCAGAATCTGGAAGCCTCTGGCGTCCGGGTTGGCGAAGCCCTGGACCGTACCACTATATCCAGCATTGAAAAAGGACTCGAAGACTTCTACTACAGTGTGGGTAAATACAGCGCTTCAGTGAAGGCTGTTGTTACACCGCTACCGCGTAATCGTGTTGATATCAAACTGGTCTTTACCGAAGGTGTCTCTGCAAAAATTCAGCAGATTAACATCGTAGGTAACCACAGTTTCACAACTGATGAGCTTATCTCACGCTTCCAATTGCGTGATGAAGTGCCATGGTGGAACGTGGTTGGTGATCGTAAATATCAGAAGCAGAAGCTCGCCGGTGATCTCGAAATCTTGCGCAGCTTCTACTTAGATCGCGGTTATGCCCGATTTAATATCGATTCTACTCAGGTGAGTTTGACGCCAGATAAAAAAGGCATCTATATCACCATCAACATTACCGAAGGCGATCAATACAAGCTTAATAGCGTTGTTGTGAGCGGTAATCTTGCAGGGCACCAATCTGAAGCTGATAAGCTGGCAGCGATTGAGCCGGGTGAATTGTATAACGGCAGTAAAGTCACACGCATTGAAGAAGACATCAAGAAGATGTTGGGCCGCTATGGTTATGCTTATCCGCGTGTGGTCTCTCAACCAGAAATTAACGATGCTGATAAAACAGTCAAACTGCATATCAACGTAGATGCGGGTAACCGTTTCTATGTCCGCAATGTTCGTTTCGAAGGTAATGACACCAGTAAAGACTCCGTATTGCGCCGTGAAATGCGCCAGATGGAAGGTGCATGGTTGGGTAATGATCAGGTCGAAGCGGGCAAAGAACGTTTAAACCGTCTGGGCTATTTCGAAACCGTTGATGTTGAAACTCAACGTGTTCCAGGAACTGCTGATCAGGTCGATGTCACTTATAAAGTCAAGGAACGCAATACCGGTAGTTTAAACTTTGGTATTGGTTACGGCACAGAAAGTGGTGTCAGCTTCCAGGTTGGGGTTCAGCAAGATAACTGGTTGGGTACTGGTAATACCGTCGGTATTAATGGTACGAAGAACGACTATCAGACTTATGCTGAATTTACCTTAACTGACCCTTACTTCACCGTTGATGGTGTAAGTCTGGGCGGGCGTATCTTCTATAATGATTTTAAAGCAGATAACGCAGACCTGTCTGGCTATACCAACAGCAGTTACGGTATTGACGGTACTTTAGGCTTCCCAATTAATGAGAATAACTCATTACGGGTTGGTTTAGGTTACGTCCATAACTCCCTGTCTGACATGGAACCACAAGTCGCGATGTGGCGATATCTTGACTCTGTTGGTCAAGATCCTAATCTGACTGATCGTGCCAGCTTCACAGCGGATGACTTCACACTGAATCTGGGTTGGACTTATAACAACCTTGACCGTGGTTTCTTCCCAACGTCAGGGGTTAAATCATCAGTTAATACCAAAGTGACGGTACCTGGCTCTGATAACGAGTTCTATAAAATCACTTTCGATACATCTGCTTACCAACCGTTAGATGAAGATCATTCATGGGTGCTCTTAGGCCGTGGTCGCTTGGGTTATGGCGACGGTATCGGTTCGAAAGAGATGCCATTCTATGAGAACTTCTATGCCGGTGGTTCCAGTACTGTCCGTGGTTTCCGATCAAATAATATCGGTCCTAAAGCGGCATACTATAATGCTAATGGGACCATCAGAGATTCAACCGATGCGGTTGGTGGTAACGCGATGGCGGTGGCCAGTTTAGAACTGATTACACCGACGCCGTTTATCAGTGAAAAATACTCAAACTCTGTACGGACCTCCTTCTTCATTGACTCAGGTACTGTATGGGATACTAATTGGGAAAATACCGCACTGACGCGTGCTGCTGGTGTACCTGATTACAGTAAGGCGAGTAATATTCGTGTGTCTGCCGGTGTGTCATTACAATGGATGTCGCCATTGGGTCCATTAGTGTTCTCATATGCTAAACCGGTTAAAGATTACGAAGGTGATAAGTCAGAGCAATTCCAGTTTAACATTGGTAAGACTTGGTAATTGATTGGCAAAGTAGTTCTGAATTTTAAAGACAGCACTGGTAGTTGAAATAACCTAAGGTAGCGCTAGTGAGTTTGGCGCTATTTTAGGCACTATTCAGTATTAAGTGCACTTCAAAGTGTCTCTGACACAAACGGGTAATGGTAAGGAGTTTATAGTGAAAAAGTGGTTGTGTGCCGCAGGTCTTGGTTTAGCATTGGCAGCTTCTGCCAGCGTTCAAGCCGCTGACAAGATTGCTATTGTTAACGTTTCCAGCATTTTCCAACAATTACCTGCGCGTGAAACCGTAGCTAAGCAGCTGGAGAATGAATTCAAAGGCCGTGCAACCGAACTGCAAGGAATGGAGCGCGACCTGCAAACTAAAATGCAGAAGCTGCAACGTGACGGTTCTACCATGAAAGCCAGTGATCGTACCAAGCTGGAAAGCGACGTAATGAAACAGCGTGAAACTTTCTCTACTAAAGCCCAGGCTTTTGAGCAAGATAATCGCCGTCGTCAGATGGAAGAGCGTAACAAAATTCTGAGCCGTATTCAGGATGCTGTTAAATCTGTTGCTAGCAAAGGTGGTTATGATGTGGTGATTGATGCAAATGCTGTTGCATATGCAGACCCTTCTAAAGATATCACTGCTGACGTGCTGAAACAGGTTAAATAAAACATGCCTTCAATTCGACTGGCTGATTTAGCTCAGCAGTTGGATGCACAGGTGTACGGTGATGGCTCACTCGTCATCACCGGCATCGCTTCTATGCATTCCGCCGAGCCTTCGCAAATCACGTTTTTGTCAAATAGCCGCTATCAAGAACAACTCGCTACTTGTAATGCAGGTGCGGTGGTATTGACTGAGGCTGACTTACCTTTCTGTAAATCTGCAGCTCTAGTGGTTAAAAATCCGTATTTAACCTATGCACGCATGGCTCAGATAATGGATACCACACCTCAACCGGCCCAGGATATTGCACCGAGTGCAGTTATCGCTCCACTGGTAACGTTGGGAGAGAAGGTTTCTATCGGTGCAAATGCAGTGATAGAGTCCGGTGTTGTGCTAGGCGATAATGTGGTTATCGGTGCTGGCTGCTTTATTGGCAAGAATACTCACATTGGTGCTGGTAGCCGTTTGTGGGCCAATGTTTCCGTTTATCATGAAGTTGTTATCGGGCAGAACTGCCTGATTCAATCCGGTACGGTCATTGGTGCAGATGGTTTTGGTTATGCAAATGATCGTGGTAATTGGATAAAAATTCCACAGCTCGGTTCAGTGCATATTGGTGACCGTGTTGAGATTGGCGCTTGTACCACGATTGACCGTGGCGCATTAGATAATACCATTATTGGTAATGGCGTCATCATTGATAACCAATGTCAGATTGCACATAACGTTGTGATTGGCGACAATACCGCAGTTGCGGGTGGTGTTATCATGGCAGGTAGTCTGAAAGTTGGCCGCTATTGTATGATAGGCGGCGCGAGTGTGATCAATGGTCATATGGAGATTTGTGACAAAGTCACAATCACCGGAATGGGAATGGTGATGCGCCCAATCACTGAACCTGGGTTATACTCCTCCGGCATTCCGTTACAACCAAATAAAGTTTGGCGCAAGACCGCTGCTTTAGTGATGAATATCGATGGAATTAATAAACGCTTAAAAGCTATTGAGCGTAAAATCGATAAAGAGTAGTCACTCAAGACCGATACTCTGAGTCAATAATTAAGCTTATTGGCAAGTGATGCCAAAAGTAGATACTTAAAGAAATTGGTGTCGCAGCCTGACAAAATAAATCAATCTTGATGAACTTATGTGGTCAAGTGATTCAGGTAAATACGTGCAGTTACGCCGTTGTTGCGTCAAGTTCGAAGGGTATACAGAGTTCCTAATTTGCGGCCTGCCTAATGCCTCCCTTTTGGGGCAGTGCAGGCCGTGTTGTTGATAGCATTAGTTTTTTAGACAGGAAGAGTATTTTGACTACTGACACTCATACTCTGCATATTGAAGAGATTTTGGATCTACTCCCGCACCGTTTTCCGTTCTTGCTGGTAGATCGTGTCCTTGATTTCGAAGAAGGAAAATTTCTGCGTGCAGTGAAGAACGTCTCTTTCAACGAGCCATTTTTCCAAGGCCATTTCCCGGGTAAACCTATCTTCCCAGGCGTGCTGATTTTAGAGGCGATGGCGCAGGCGACCGGTATCCTGGCATTTAAAAGCCGCGGTAAACTTGAGCCGGGTGAACTTTATTATTTTGCTGGTATTGATGAAGCTCGCTTCAAACGTCCGGTAGTGCCTGGTGATCAAATGATCATGGAAGTTCAGTTCGTTAAAGAACGCCGTGGTCTGACCCGTTTTACTGGTGTTGCGAAAGTCGATGGTGAAATCGTCTGTACTGCCACGATGATGTGTGCTCGTAGCAGGCCAGTAACCCCACCAGCAGAAGCTGTTGTTGCAAAGTCTGTTGTTGTCGAACCCGCAGTTAAGGAGTCCTGATACGTGATTGACAAAACCGCCATTATCCATCCAAGTTCTATCGTCGAAGAAGGTGCCATTATTGGTGCCGGCGTTCGTATTGGCCCCTTCTGCTTTGTCGGATCTCAGGTGGAAATTGGCGCTGGCACGGAACTGAAATCCCATGTCGTCGTTAATGGTGTAACCAAGATTGGCTGTGACAATCAGATTTACCAATTTGCCTCCATTGGTGAGGCGAATCAGGATCTGAAATATGCAGGCGAGCCTACTCGCGTTGAGATCGGTTCACGTAACCGTATCCGTGAAAGCGTATCTATCCACCGTGGTACGGTTCAAGGTGGTGGATTAACTAAAGTAGGCAGCGACAATTTGCTGATGATTAATGCCCATATCGCCCATGACTGTATCATTGGTGATCGTTGCATTCTTGCGAACAATGCAACTTTGGGTGGTCATGTGGAAATTGACGATTTTGCCATCATTGGCGGAATGACGGCTATCCATCAATTCTGCGTGATTGGTGCGCATGTGATGGTGGGCGGTTGTTCAGGCGTTGCTCAGGATGTGCCTCCTTATGTCATTGCTCAGGGCAACCATGCAACACCATTTGGTATCAATATTGAAGGGTTAAAACGTCGCGGTTTTGACAAAGAATCACTTCATGCGATCCGTAATGCTTACAAGTTGTTGTACCGCAGTGGTCGGACGCTGGATGAAGTGAAACCAGAAATTGCCGAATTGGCGGAGCAGGTTCCGGCGGTTAAGGCATTCAGTGATTTCTTTGCGCGCTCTACTCGCGGCATTATTCGCTAACTTATGCAAAATAGCCCATTAGCTGTTGATTGTCCGTCGAATACCGGGCGTCCTTTAACTATCGGTTTAGTAGCCGGAGAAACTTCTGGCGACATCTTAGGCGCTGGGTTGATTCGTGCGCTGAAAGCTCAGGTTCCCGATGCCCGCTTTGTTGGTGTTGCTGGGCCGCTGATGCAAGCTGAGGGATGTGAAGCCTGGTATGAGATGGAAGAGTTGGCAGTGATGGGCGTTGTTGAAGTATTAGAACGCTTGCCACGGTTACTCAAGATCCGCAAAGATCTGACCCAACGCTTTAGTGAACTCTCCCCAGATGTTTTCGTGGGTATCGATGCGCCTGATTTCAATATCACCCTCGAAGGGCGTTTGAAACAGCGTGGCATCCGAACCATTCATTATGTCAGCCCCTCTGTTTGGGCCTGGCGACAAAAACGCGTTTTCAAAATTGGTAAAGCGACCGATATGGTGTTGGCTTTTCTTCCTTTTGAAAAAGCGTTTTATGATCGTTTCAATGTTCCATGTCGCTTTATTGGTCATACCATGGCTGATGCCATGCCTTTAATCCCTGATAAGCAAGCGGCAAGAACAGAATTGGGGATTGCGCTACATGCGCCATGTCTGGCCCTGTTGCCGGGTAGTCGCCATTCAGAAGTGGAAATGCTCAGTGCCGATTTTCTGCGTACTGCAGCCATCTTGAGGCAACAACTGCCTGAGCTGGAAGTGCTGGTTCCATTGGTTAACAGCAAGCGTCGTGAGCAGTTTGAACGAATTAAAGCTGAAATTGCCCCTGACTTATCCGTCCATTTATTAGATGGCAATGCCCGGGTGGCGATGATTGCCAGTGATGCTACCTTGCTCGCCTCGGGTACTGCGGCGTTGGAATGCATGTTGGCTAAATGCCCCATGGTGGTCGGTTATCGTATGAAACCCTTCACTTTCTGGTTAGCAGAACGATTAGTTAAAACACCTTATGTCTCATTACCGAATCTGTTGGCAGGCGAAGAGCTAGTGACAGAATTGTTGCAGCAAGAGTGCCAACCACAAACATTAGCCGATGCATTGTTACCGCTATTACAAGGTGGTAGTGCAGTTGAGGCGTTAAAAGAACGTTTCCTGATTTTGCATCAGAGCATCCGTTGTGGCGCGGATGAACAGGCAGCACAGGCGGTATTGGAGTTAGCAGGTCGATGACAGATATTTTTATATACCCGCAGGCGAATTTGATTGCCGGTGTGGATGAAGTTGGCCGTGGCCCATTAGTGGGGGCTGTTGTCACTGCGGCGGTTATTCTCGATCCGACACGGCCAATTGTCGGTTTGGCAGACTCGAAAAAACTGAGTGAGAAGCGGCGTCTGTCACTTTATGACGAAATTACGGATAAGGCCCTGTCCTGGAGCCTTGGTCGCGCTGAGCCAGAAGAGATTGATCACCTAAATATATTGCATGCAACAATGCTGGCAATGCAAAGAGCAGTAGCAGGATTGCATATCACACCCGATTATGTGTTGATTGATGGTAATCGCTGTCCAAAACTGGCGATGCCGTCATTAGCCGTTGTAAAAGGGGACAGCCGAGTTGCAGAGATCAGTGCCGCCTCTATTCTGGCTAAAGTGACCCGTGATCGTGAAATGACTGAACTGGATCTCATTTTCCCCGAGTATGGTTTTGCGCAGCACAAAGGCTACCCGACAGCATTCCACCTGGAGCGGCTGGCGGCACTTGGCGCAACTGAGCACCATCGGCGCAGCTTTGGCCCGGTTAAGCGCGTGTTAGGGCTGATATAAGCCGGTATTGTCGCTGAAAGACACTCATAGTTATGATGCCCTCAGACACTCTGTTCTGCGGGTGTGATTCAATCCACTAATTTCTGGTATCTGGATATGGCCGAACCTCGTTTTGTCCACCTGCGTGTTCACAGCGATTACTCCATGATCGATGGATTAGCCAAGATTGGACCCTTGGTGAAGAGAGCTGCTGCATTAGGTATGCCCGCTCTGGCCATTACTGACTTCACTAACCTTTGTGGTTTGGTGAAATTCTACGGTAGCGCCCACGGTGCTGGGATTAAACCCATCATTGGTGCAGATTTCTACGTGCAAAGTGAAATCTTGGGTGATGAGTTGGCTCACCTTACTGTGTTGGCACGCAATAATGAAGGTTATCAAAACCTTACCTTATTGATCTCCGAAGCTTATCAACGTGGTTATGGCGCAGCTGGTCCGATAATTGATCGCGATTGGCTGATCAAGCATAAAGAGGGGCTGATTCTGCTATCCGGTGGCCGGATGGGGGATGTCGGCAAGTTTATGCTGCGCGGCAATCAGACTCAGGTTGATCAGTGTCTTGAGTTTTATCAAGAGCATTTCCCTGACAGTTACTATTTGGAGCTAATCCGTACCGGTCGGCCAGACGAAGAGAACTATCTTCATGCGGCAGTCGCGCTAGCGACTGATCGTGGGCTGCCCGTTGTTGCGACCAATGATGTGCGTTTTATTGTTGAGTCTGACTTTGACGCCCATGAGATCCGCGTTGCTATTCATGACGGTTTTACATTGGTTGATCCTAAGCGGCCTAAAAATTATAGTCCTCAGCAGTTTATGCGCGATGAAGAACAGATGTGTGAGCTGTTCGCGGATATTCCTGAAGCGCTGCTCAACAGTGTTGAAATAGCCAAACGTTGTAACGTCACCATCCGCCTTGGGGAATACTTTCTACCGCAGTTCCCTACCGGTGAGATGAGCACGGAAGATTTTTTGGTAGAAAAATCAAAGCAAGGTTTGGAAGAGCGGTTAGAATTCCTCTTCCCCGACTCGCAAGTGCGGGCGCAAAAACGGCCAGAGTATGACGAGCGGCTCGATATTGAGCTAAAAGTTATCAACCAGATGGGATTCCCTGGTTACTTCTTGATAGTAATGGAATTTATCCAGTGGTCTAAAGATAATGGTGTTCCGGTAGGGCCAGGGCGAGGCTCAGGTGCAGGCTCTCTGGTGGCATATGCGCTCAAGATTACCGATCTGGATCCGCTGGAATTTGACCTGCTGTTCGAACGTTTTCTCAACCCTGAACGTGTATCAATGCCCGACTTCGACGTTGACTTCTGTATGGAGAAACGTGATCTGGTGATTGAACATGTGGCCGAGATGTATGGCCGCGATGCGGTTTCTCAGATTATTACCTTCGGTACGATGGCTGCCAAAGCGGTTATCCGCGATGTGGGCCGCGTGCTGGGCCACCCTTATGGTTTTGTCGATCGTATCTCAAAATTGGTGCCACCAGATCCTGGAATGACGCTGGAAAAAGCCTTTGCCGCTGAACCGCAACTTCCTGAAATTTATGAAGCCGATGAAGAGGTTAGGGCGCTGATTGATATGGCGCGTAAGCTGGAAGGGGTAACACGTAACGCTGGGAAACACGCCGGTGGGGTGGTTATTGCTCCGACCAAAATTACTGATTTTGCACCGCTATATTGTGATGCGGAAGGCAAAAACCCGGTTACTCAGTTCGATAAAAATGATGTGGAATATGCCGGTCTGGTGAAGTTCGACTTCCTCGGTTTGCGTACGCTAACTATCATTAATTGGGCGCTGGAGATGATCAATGCCAAGCGCGCCAAAACTGGGCTGGAACCGATAGATATCGCCTCTATTCCGCTGGAAGATAAGCAAAGCTTCGATATGCTGCAACGTTCGGAAACGACAGCAGTATTCCAGCTTGAATCCCGAGGTATGAAGGATCTTATCAAGCGGCTGAAGCCAGACTGCTTCGAGGATATGATAGCTCTGGTGGCATTATTCCGCCCCGGTCCGCTGCAATCCGGGATGGTAGATAACTTTATTGACCGTAAACATGGTCGTGAAGCACTGTCCTATCCTGATATCGAATGGCAACATGAATCCCTGAAGCCTGTACTGGAGCCGACCTATGGCATCATCCTGTATCAGGAACAGGTTATGCAGATTGCGCAGGTTCTGTCTGGCTACTCCCTTGGCGGCGCGGATATGTTGCGTCGAGCTATGGGTAAGAAAAACCCAGCAGAGATGGCAAAACAGCGTTCGGTATTCGAAGATGGGGCCAAAAGTCAGGGCGTTGACGGTGAATTGGCGATAAAAATCTTTGACTTGGTAGAGAAGTTCGCCGGTTATGGTTTTAACAAATCTCACTCCGCTGCTTATGCTTTGGTGTCCTACCAAACGTTGTGGTTAAAAGCACATTATCCGGCTGAGTTTATGGCTGCGGTAATGACCGCCGATATGGATAACACCGATAAAGTTGTTGGTCTGGTTGATGAATGTTGGCGTATGGGGCTGAAGATTCTGCCACCAGAAATTAACAGTGGCCTGTATCACTTCCATGTAAACGATGAGGGTGAAATTGTTTACGGGATTGGTGCTATCAAGGGGGTTGGTGAGGCGCCGATCGACGCGATACTGGAGGCACGTAAAGAGGGCGGTCACTTCAAAGATTTGTTTGATTTATGTGCCCGCGTCGATACGAAAAAGCTGAATCGGCGGATATTAGAAAAGTTAATCATGTCCGGTGCTTTTGACCGTTTGGGGCCGCACCGTGCCGCATTAATGAGCTCCTTAGGTGAAGCGTTAAAAGCCGCAGACCAACATGCGAAAGCAGAGGCCATTGGTCAGGCCGATATGTTTGGCGTATTGGCTGATGCACCTGAGCAGGTTGAGCAATCTTATGCTAATGTGCCGCGGTGGCAGGAACAAATTGTTTTAGACGGTGAGCGGGAAACGCTGGGGTTATACCTAACCGGCCACCCGATTACTCAATATCTAAAGGAAATCGAACGTTATGCTGGCGGGCTGCGTTTGAAAGATATGCATCCGACGGATCGGGGCAAAATGACCACTGCGGTAGGGCTGGTAATCGCTGCAAGGGTTATGGTAACAAAACGCGGGAATCGCATTGGTATTTGTACTTTGGATGACCGTTCCGGGCGTCTGGAGGTGATGCTATTCACCGATGCATTGGAAAAATATCAGCATTTATTGGAAAAAGACCGTATCCTGATAGCCACTGGACAGGTCAGCTTTGATGACTTTAGTGGTGGACTTAAAATGACCGCCCGTGAGTTAATGGACATCAGTGAAGCTCGTGAAAAATATGCCCGTGGGCTTGCTATATCGCTGACCGACAGGCAAATTGATGACCAGCTTTTGAACCGTCTCCGTCAGTCGTTGGAACCCCATCGAGCGGGGACGATCCCAGTGCATCTTTATTACCAACGGGAAGATGCTCGCGCCCGGCTGCGGTTTGGAGCCACATGGCGCGTGACGCCCACCGATCGCTTATTGATAGATTTGCGAACGCTGGTAGGTAATGAGCAGGTGGAACTGGAATTTGACTAAAATAGGAATGCTATGAGTCTGAATTTTCTTGATTTTGAACAGCCGATTGCAGAGCTGGAAGCGAAAATTGACTCGCTGACTGCAGTCAGCCGTCAAGACGAAAAATTAGATATTAATCTGGATGAAGAGGTCCAGCGTCTGCGTGAGAAAAGTGTTGAGCTGACGCGGAAAATTTTCTCGGACCTCGGCGCATGGCAGATTGCCCAACTGGCACGCCACCCTCGTCGTCCTTATACCCTGGATTATATCGCTAATATCTTTACTGATTTCGAAGAACTGGCGGGTGATCGCGCTTATGCCGACGACAAAGCTATTGTCGGTGGTATTGCTCGTCTGGATGGTCGCCCGGTGATGATCATTGGTCATCAAAAAGGCCGTGAAACCAAAGAAAAAATTCGCCGTAACTTTGGTATGCCAGCGCCTGAAGGTTATCGTAAGGCACTGCGTCTGATGGAGATGGCTGAGCGCTTTAAGCTGCCAATCATTACTTTCAT
The DNA here is from genome assembly GCF_048593885.1 of Yersinia sp. 1252 StPb PI. Taxonomy (NCBI): domain Bacteria; kingdom Pseudomonadati; phylum Pseudomonadota; class Gammaproteobacteria; order Enterobacterales; family Yersiniaceae; genus Yersinia; species Yersinia sp. 1252 StPb PI. Next base: position 61,976 of record NZ_JAZGQE010000002.1, read on the forward strand.
TGATACACCAGGGGCGTATCCTGGTGTTGGCGCAGAAGAGCGTGGTCAATCTGAAGCCATCGCACGTAACCTGCGTGAGATGTCACGTCTGAGTGTTCCTATCGTTTGTACCGTTATTGGTGAAGGTGGCTCAGGCGGCGCATTAGCCATTGGTGTTGGCGATAAAGTGAATATGCTGCAATACAGCACCTATTCCGTTATCTCCCCAGAGGGCTGTGCATCTATTCTGTGGAAAAGTGCTGATAAAGCACCGTTAGCCGCAGAGGCCATGGGTATTACGGCTCATCGTCTGAAAGAATTAAAGATGATTGACTCGGTTATCCCTGAACCTTTAGGCGGCGCGCACCGTGATTACACCACTATTGCTGCTGCTTTGAAGGCGCAACTGTTGGCTGATCTTAGTGATCTGGATGTTTTGAATGACGAAGAATTATTGAATCGTCGTTATCAGCGTCTGATGAATTACGGTTATTGCTGATTAAGCATGCCCGATTTATTGGGCATCGCAGAGAAATATTGAAATCCGGCTCATATATTATGGGCCGGATTTTTTACTTATAGATTCTGAGTAATAATATCTAACTCCATAATAATTTTGGCAAAAATTTAATTTCATGTTGTTATAGGTAATTGGCGGACAATATGAGGATTCACCGATGAATATCATCGCAATCATGGGGCCGATGGGGGTTTACTACAAAGATGAACCTATTCGTGAGTTAAACGATGCCCTGCTGGCTAAAGGTTTTCAGTTGATCTACCCTCAGGATCGTGGTGATCTGCTTAAACTGATCGAGCATAATGCGCGGATTATTGGTGTGATTTTCGATTGGGACCAGCACAGTAATGAGCTTTGCACTGAAATTAATGATCTGAACGAATATCTCCCACTTTACGCATTTATCAATACGACCTCCTCATTGGATGTCAGTTTGAATGAAATGCGCATGGCTCTTTATTTCTTTGAATATACGTTAAATGCGGCAGATGATATTGCCCAGCATATTGAACAATATACCGCTGAGTATATGGATAGCATCACTCCGCCGCTAACCAAGGCGTTATTTAATTACGTCAAAGAAGGGAAATATACCTTCTGTACGCCGGGGCATATGGCGGGGACGGCATTTCAAAAAAGCCCGGTAGGCAGCTTATTCTATGATTTCTTTGGTGCTAACACCCTCAAGGCTGATGTGTCGATTTCAGTGACTGAACTCGGATCACTATTAGACCACAGTGGCCCGCATCTGGAAGCCGAAGAGTATATTGCCCGTACTTTCAATGCTGAGCAGAGTTATATGGTGACGAACGGGACATCAACGGCAAATAAAATCATTGGCATGTATTCGTCCCCCTCGGGCAGTACAGTATTGATTGATCGTAATTGTCATAAGTCTCTGACCCATCTTTTGATGATGACCAATATCATTCCGCTATATTTGTGCCCGGCCCGTAATGCTTACGGTATTTTGGGCGGCATCCCGCAGCACGAATTTACGCGCGAATCTATTACTGAGAAAATTGCACAAACCAAGAATGCCAGCTGGCCAGTGCATGCGGTGATAACGAACTCGACCTATGATGGGCTGCTCTATAATACTGATTATATTAAGCAGACACTGGACGTCCCTTCAATTCACTTTGATTCCGCCTGGGTGCCTTATACCAATTTCCATGAGATCTATGAAGGGAAAAGTGGCATGAGCGGGGAACGGGTTGCGGGTAAAGTTTTCTATGAAACGCAATCGACACATAAATTGTTGGCCGCATTCTCTCAAGCTTCGATGATTCATATTAAAGGTGATTACAATGAAGGCACTTTTAACGAAGCTTATATGATGCACACCACCACCTCACCGAATTACGGCATTGTGGCATCAATGGAAACTGCCGCAGCAATGATGCGTGGTAAACCGGGCAGGCGCATGATTATGCGCTCCATTGAGCGTGCGATGCATTTTCGCAAAGAAGTTCGCCGTTTACGTTCACAGAGTGACAACTGGTTCTTTGATGTCTGGCAGCCAGAAGATATTGACGAAATAGCCTGTTGGCCGTTGCAACCGGGGCAAAAGTGGCATGGTTTTAGCAATGCAGATGCAGATCATATGTATCTGGATCCGATCAAAGTGACCATCCTGACGCCGGGTATGAGCAGTGAAGGGGAACTTGAAGACGAAGGGATCCCTGCGGCATTAGTCGCTAAATTTCTCGATGAACGCGGCATCGTGGTAGAGAAAACCGGGCCATATAATTTGCTGTTCCTGTTCAGTATTGGCATTGATAAAACTAAGGCGATGAGCTTATTACGCGGCCTCACTGAATTTAAACGCGCTTATGATCTTAACTTGCGGGTTAAAAATATGCTGCCGGATCTGTTTGCTGAAGATCCTGATTTTTACCGCCATATGCGCATTCAGGAGTTGGCCGCCGGTATCCACCAATTGATCCGTAAACACGACTTGCCCCGTTTGATGCGCCAGTCCTTTGATGTACTGCCAGAGATGAAACTCACGCCGTATGACATGTTCCAACAGCAGATTCGCGGTAATATAGCGGCCTGCGAAATGCGTGATTTGATAGGCAAAGTTGTGGCCAATATGATCCTGCCTTATCCGCCGGGGGTACCGTTGGTTATGCCAGGTGAAATGATCAGTGAAGAGAGCCGCGCAGTCTTGGACTTCCTGCTGATGCTGTGTGCCATCGGCGCGCATTACCCTGGATTTGAAACCGACATTCACGGAGCTAAACGCGATGATGATGGTCGCTATTGGGTCAATGTGCTGAAGACAAATGATTAAACTGGAGTAATACATGTTAGCAATACGTCAGATACATCATATTGCAATCATTGGCTCAGATTATCAGGTCAGTAAAAAATTCTACTGTGAGGTGCTGGGGTTCAGCTTGATAAGTGAGGTCTATCGTGAAGAACGCGACTCATGGAAAGCTGATTTAGACTTAAATGGGCAATATATTATTGAGTTGTTTTCTTTTCCCTCCCCGTCAACACGGCCTAGCCGCCCAGAGGCTTGTGGTTTACGTCACCTGGCTTTTCAGGTTGATAATATTGAGCAGGCAGTCAGTGAACTGGGGGCCGCCGGTGTGATTTGCGAAGCGGTTCGCATTGATCCCTATACCCAATCACGTTTTACTTTCTTTACTGATCCAGATGGTTTACCTCTGGAGCTATACGAAATAACGCTGGAATGACATGAACTCAGCCACCTTTATGCCTAATGTGTTACTCAATCCTTTGTTCGCGCAATTGGGTGATCATCGCCATGTGCTGGTGGGGTTCAGTGGTGGGTTGGATTCCAGTGTATTACTGCATTTATTGGTTAGCCTGCGCCAACAATTGCTCCCTGAGCTGAAAGTTCGCGCGATTCATATTCATCACGGATTAAACCCATTGGCAGACAGTTGGGTAAAACATTGCCAGCAGCAGTGTGATCAATGGGAAGTTCCACTTGAAGTGGTGCGAGTGAAGATTGATCCGCGACACAATGGAATAGAGGCTGCCGCCAGAACGGCTCGCTATCAGGCATTTTCCTCACATTTAGCTGCCAATGAAGTGCTACTTACGGCTCAACATCTGGATGACCAGTGTGAAACCTTCTTACTGGCACTTAAGCGGGGCAGTGGTCCGGCGGGGCTGTCCTCAATGGCAGGCAGAATGCCGTTTGCCCATAGCCAGTTGTTGCGGCCATTGTTGGCCTTTTCCCGCGCAACGCTTGAGAACTATGCTCAAGCACAACAACTACGGTGGATTGAAGATGACAGCAATCAGGACCATCGTTTCGATCGTAACTTCTTGCGATTAAGTGTGTTGCCTCTGCTTCATCAGCGCTGGCCGCATTTTGCTCAAGCGACGGCGCGCAGTGCAAGTCTGTGCGCTGAGCAGGAACAATTATTGGATGAGTTGTTGGCAGATAATCTGCAACAACTGCAAAGCCCGGATGGCGCGCTTTCTATTGAGGGGTTATTACTGGCCTCAGAAGCCAAACGGGGGGCGATATTACGCCGTTGGCTGGCTAGATGGGGGGCAGTGATGCCATCGCAAAACCAACTGCAACGTTTGTGGTTAGAAGTTGCTATGGCAAGGCAAGATGCAGAGCCTCAGCTTACTTTGGGGGCACATCAGGTTCGCCGCTTCCGGCAATATTTATATCTATTGCCACCGCTGGCTGAGATAAATATACGGCATCTACCTTGGGCCAACATTGAGGCTGGGCCTAATCATGTCGCAATCCCCCCAGGCCCTTTGATTCTACCTGCCAATCTGGGGGTATTGAGTTTTATTACTGAAGGGGGGCAAGCGGTCAGGGCTGCGGCAACCGGCGAGGTGATCAGCGTCCGTTTCGGTTTACAAGGTGATATCAAGATTGTTGGGCGGCACCATTCGCGCCATAGCAAAAAGATTTGGCAAGAGTTGGGGGTACCGCCGTGGCAACGGGAGCGTATTCCGCTACTCTACTTTGGCGAACAATTAATTGCTGCGGCTGGAGTGTTTGTGGCTCAGGCAGGCCAGGCAAAAGAAGGCGAACCCTGTTGGCACCTAAATTGGGCCAACGCGGAATAATAAAATAACAACACGCAGAACAGTCTATTTTGAGGAGTAATGATGAAATTAGTCGTCAGTATAATGGTGTTATGGGGATTGAGTAGTTTCTCGGCGTTGGCAAAAAATGATATCGAAGCGGGGCGGGTTAAGTCTGCCAGTTGTGTGGCTTGTCATGGTGCACAAGGTAAGGTTTCGGTGCCGATGTATCCTAATCTGGCTGGGCAAAATGCCATGTATTTAGAACAATCATTAAAAGCGTATAAAAAAGGGGAGCGAACTGGTGGGCAAGCTGGAGTGATGCAGGCTTATGTTGCGCCTTTAACCGACGAGGATTTCTCTGATTTGGCGGCTTACTATGCCAGTTTAAAACCTTGATTCGGTTTGGTCTGCCCTGAATGCAAAACGGGCCACTTTTCAGCGGCCCGTCATCAATATAATGGGATGAAGCTATGATGCACTCACCACAACAGTCCCTATCTCGGGGTGACTGAAGCTGGCAATATAGTCCAGACGCAACTCGCGCATTGTTCCTTCTTGCTCGATAATCAGGTATTCGACCTTTTTTCTCAGCAGCAGATCGCTGGCTTTACCTTCTACGATCTCACCGCCTCTCAACTTCAACGTCAGTATCAGGTGATGTTGGCAGGCGAGCTCTAGATTATCGTAGTCATCACAATTGATGGGTTGATACTCTTCACTCATCGACATAATCGCTCACCAATAAGTTAGCGGCGGCAAAGGCCGCCTGTTCCCTAACGGAGGACGGTAGTGCGTCGTTAGCCGCAACTTCGTCCAATGCTTTCAATACACAGCGCAATGCGTCTGGTACGTAACCCAGATCGCCACTTCCAATTTGGGCATAAAAACGGCGTACTAATTCACAGTATTGCTGCACAGTAATCCTCCTGGAAAAGTTTAACCCAGTAGATTCTCAGCGGAAGCGACACACTGTCAACCTACGAAGATAAACTCTGAACTTATAAGGACTATAGCACAGGAGTGATAGAGATATTAGAGTGTGGCACAAGGTTTCTTTTTCGCATTGATGCCACTAATCGTTCTCTTTATGCAGGGTTGGCTGGCTGCTGGCAGACTGGATCAAGTACACTGTCCGCCAGATAATTAAGAGGTCACCCATGGCACTAAAAGCAACCATCCATAAAGCTGCTGTTAACATTGCGGATATGGATCGTAATTTTTTTCAGGATGTTAACCTGACTATCGCGCAGCACCCCTCCGAAACTGACCAGCGTATGATGCTGAGGTTACTCGCATGGATCTGCCACGCTGATGAGCGTTTGCAGTTTACTAAAGGTCTGAGCGCTGACGATGAGCCGGAGATTTGGCGTCATAATGACCATAACGGTATTGAATTGTGGGTTGAGCTGGGGTTACCAGAGGAGAAACGTCTGCGTAAAGCCTGTAATCAGTCACAGCAAGTGGTGCTGTATGCCTACAGCGAACGCGCAGCTAAGGTGTGGTGGCCACAAGTCCGGGATAAGTTATCCGGGCACCGCAATTTGCGGGTGCGCTTCTTGGGTGATGAACAGATGGCCAAGTTGGCGGCACTTGCGAATCGTAATATGTCGTTACAGGCTACGTTGCAAGAGGGAACTATTTGGTTGTCGGATGCTCAGAATAATCTGGAAATTAGTTTTGATGAATGGCAAGGCGACGGGCAATAAGCGTGCTGATTATATCTAATTATGTCAGTCTACCTGACAGTGAGATTGAGTTGACGGCGATCCGGGCGCAGGGCGCGGGGGGACAGCACGTCAATAAAACCTCAACTGCCATTCATTTGCGCTTTGACATTAAGGCTTCAAGCCTGCCAGAGTACTATAAAGAAAGGTTATTATTGCTAAATAGCCATTTGATGACGGCAGAGGGTGTCGTTATCATCAAAGCGCAAGAATACCGCAGCCAGGATATGAATCGCGAAGCGGCATTGGCGCGGCTGGTGGCATTAATCCGTCAGGCAATGGTGGTAGAAAAGGCTCGTCGGGCGACAAAACCGACCAAAGGCTCAAAAATAAGGCGAGTCGAGGGCAAAGTCCGCAAAGGTGCGACCAAAGCGCTGCGCGGCAAAATACATCAGGAGTGATGCCATTATTTAGCCTGGGATTTATACATTGTGACTAATGTGGCTTCATTCCTTATATATCGGACACAGTATGGGAGAATGACTGTGAAAAAATTAACAATAACGCTATTTTTGGCAGTAGGTGCACTGTCATTATTAGGTTGCAACAATCGACATCAACCGGTTGAACAGGCTTTACAACCTATGCAGCAAAGCTATCAGGGCGTATTACCCTGCGCGGATTGCAGTGGTTTGGATACCTCACTGTTCCTTGATAGCGATGGGACTTTTATCCTGAAGGAAATTTATCGTGGCACTGCTCATGCTGGCGATAACAACGAGAGCGATCAAACCTTTGCTGAATACGGTCAGTGGGCGCGTACTGCTGATAAGTTGGTGCTTACTAACGGGCAAGGGGAGAAACGCTACTTTCGGCCAGTAGGTAAAAATCTGGTGATGCTCGACCAACAAGGATTGGCGATTCAGTCAGCATTGAATTATCAGCTTACCCCGAGTGATCAGCCGTTACCCAAAACGCCGATGCCGTTGAGCGGTATGTATAAGTATTTTGCTGATGCCGCCGTATTTACCGATTGTGCTACCGGCCGAACCTTCCCAGTCGAGAATAATATTGCACTGGAAACCGGATATTTAAAGGTCCGTAAAAAGGTCGGTGAACCGGTATTTTTAACCCTTAATGGCCATTTTGATGTGCGGCCATCGATGGAAGAAGGGCAATCAGACAAAACGCTGATTCCGGCTGATAACATTAAGTTTAATGCCAGTAAGAGTTGCGGCAGTAAATAGAATCTATCCGTTGCTGCAATAAAAAGCCGCTGGTAGTGAGTTAACTATCCAGCGGCTCAGCGGTTTATTTAGGGTCAATTAGCGCTTGATTTGGCCCAGCAGGAACTCAATGATTTCACTGGTTTTAATCATCTGCTTCTCACCAACACGGCGGTTTTTATATTCCACCTCTTCGCAGTCGAGATTGCGGTCACCAATCACGATATTGTGTGGCACGCCAATCAGCTCCATATCGGCAAACATCACGCCTGGGCGTTCTTTGCGGTCATCAAGAATCACGTCAATACCATGGGCACGCAGAGTGGCATACAGCTCTTCTGCCAACTCTTTCACGCGGAAAGATTTGTGCATATTCATTGGCAAAATGGCTACCTGGAACGGTGCAATCGCATCCGGCCAAATAATGCCACGGTCGTCATGATTCTGCTCAATGGCCGCTGCTACTACACGGGATACGCCAATACCGTAACAACCCATGGTCATCACTTGGTTACGGCCATCTTCGCCCTGAACCGTGGCTTTCATCGCTTCCGAGTATTTAGTGCCTAGCTGGAAGATATGACCGACTTCAATACCACGCTTGATAAGTAATGTGCCTTTGCCATCAGGGCTGATATCACCTTCAACCACATTACGTAAATCGGCAATTTGTGGCAGCGGTAAGTCACGCTCCCAATTAATACCAAAGTAGTGTTTGCCGTCGATATTCGCACCAGCACCAAAATCACTCATTGCTGCCACACTGCGGTCAATCACGATTGGCAACTGCAAATTAACCGGGCCTAATGACCCTGGACCTGCGCCAATCACTGCACGAATCTCTTCTTCACTGGCAAAGGTCAGTGGTTTGGCGACTTGTGGCAGTTTTTCTGCTTTAATCTCATTGAGTTCATGATCACCGCGAACCAGCAACGCAACCAGCTTGTGACCACTCTCTTCGTGAGCATGTACCAATAAGGTTTTCACTGTTTTCACTATTGGAAGGTTGAACTGCTCGACCAATTCAGCGATGGTTTTTGCATTCGGGGTATCAATGATACGCAGCTCTTCCGTGGCGCTAGCTCGTGGTTCATCAGGAGCCACTGCTTCAGCAAACTCAATATTAGCGGCATAATCAGAACCGGTTGAGAACACGATGTCGTCTTCGCCACTCTCGGCCAGCACTTGGAATTCATGCGATGCACTGCCACCAATTGAACCGGTATCTGCCAGAACTGCACGGAAATTCAGATCCATACGAGAGAAAATCTTACTGTAGGCCGCATACATCGCGTCGTAAGTGTCCTGCAACGATTCCTGAGTGGTATGGAAAGAGTAAGCATCTTTCATCAGGAACTCGCGAGCACGCATCACGCCGAAACGAGGGCGAACTTCATCACGGAACTTGGTCTGGATTTGGAAAAAATTTAGCGGCAACTGTTTGTAAGAGTTGATCTCACCGCGAATCAGGTCAGTAATCACTTCTTCATGAGTTGGACCGAGCACAAATGGGCGTTCGCCGCGATCGACAAAACGCAATAGCTCAGGACCATACTGTTCCCAGCGACCACTCTCCTGCCACAAATCAGCCGGTTGTACGACGGGCATTGAAACCTCAATAGCACCGGCGTTATTCATCTCTTCGCGCACGATGTTTTCGACTTTCTTCAACACCCTAACTCCGGTCGGTAACCAGGTATAAAGACCTGATGCCAGTTTACGGATCATCCCGGCACGAAGCATCAGTTGGTGACTGATCACTTCAGCATCGGCAGGTGTCTCCTTTAGAGTGGAGAGCAGATATTGGCTAGTACGCATGATGTTTTGGTTCCATTAGCACTGCAACAAGTAGAGGCAGTCCAAAAAGTAAAAAGTGGTTTAGTTTACCAGCGAGTACGGGTTGTCAAAAGAGAGCTGGCTGAAATTTAGCGTGGGTCGAGCGACAACACTTCTGTTTGCTGGCCCATAACCCGCCAACGCACATTAAATTCCAGCAACAGAACCGCGTATTCGCGGCTTTCATTATCGTCTTTACGGTAGGCTGGACGGGGGTCTTGTGCCAAAACCTGGCTGATAAAACGCCGCAAATGTGGATAACGCGTCTGCTGCTGTACTAACTGTTGCTCAGCGGTGGCTGAGAAACACACCGGCATATCTGCATCTGGGGCTGTCTGCGCAAAACCAGCGCGCGCCAGTGGCTGGCTCTCTGCGAAAGGCAGATAGGGTTTAATGTCAATCACCGGGGTTCCATCAACCAGATCCAGACTCCCCAACTCCAGAATCACCTCTGCGCCCTGGCAACGTATCCCTTTCAGCTCAATCAACGACATGCCGATAGGATTTGGCCGGAAAGTGGAGCGAGTGGCAAATACGCCCATCCGTGTATTACCGCCTAAACGTGGCGGGCGAACCGTCGGACGCCAACCCCCCGCCATGGTTTGATGGAAAACGAACATCACCCATACATGACTGAAGTCAGATAACCCACGCACGGCTTCCGGCTGATTATAGGGAGCCACTAACTGTAACTCACCACCGCCATCTTCAATTAGACCGGGCTGCCTTGGCACCGCAAACTTTTCTTTATAGGGTGAGCGAATCACCCCGATCTGATTGAAGGAAAATACACTCATTTTGATGAAACGTTCAGTGCAGAACCTTGGCACACCGCTTGTTGATAGCAGCCAGGAACGCCACTTTGTATTTCACATCCGTGTAGCAGCACCGCATTGGCTTTCATATAAGAAGCACGGGTCTGCATTCTCTTACGGGCGGTGGCGATACTGGCTGGAGAGTCCTGAACGGTAGATTGACAAGACTCACCGGATACTTCGCCTAAGTCGCGGAAAGGCTTGCCAACAAGTTCTTCAGCACTTTTATAAAGTTTTACCGGTGCCGGACGAGGGGCTGCCGTTGGGCTGGGTTTAGTCACCGGAGGTGGTTGCTTAACCGGACTTTCTGTGGTGGATGGCTTTGATTGAAGCATGGAGCATCCAGTTAGCGAAAGTGCTAACAGACACAGAGGTAACGCACGCATAGAAATTCCTCAGCCTTTTTTATTTAAGAGGCGCTATTGAAGCAATCTATGATGCAAATAACAAGACGGGCCATAGCCCGTCTTGCAATATATTTAGCAAACACTGATTTTAGCTAACGCCATATTCAGCAAAATAGCCAATTAACACTTACCAGCCTTTCACTGCACCACCGTTGAATGCTTTGTTTGCTGCATCGTAAACTTCATCAGACTGATATGCCTGAACGAATTTCTTCACGTTTTCCGCATCTTTGTTATCTTCGCGAGCCACGATCAGATTGACGTAAGGTGACTCTTTATCTTCCACGAACAAGCCATCTTTAGCCGGTGTTAAACCAATCTGGCTGGCGTAGGTGGTATTGATAATCGCCAAGGCGATTTGTTGGTCATCCAAAGAACGTGGTAACTGAGGGGCTTCCAGTTCAACCAGTTTCAGGTTTTTAGGATTTTCAACCACATCCAACACGGTTGGCAGCAGACCAACACCGTCTTTCAGTTTAATCAGCCCCACTTTTTGCAGTAGCAACAGAGAACGGCCCAGATTGGTCGGGTCATTTGGCAGTGCGACCTGAGAACCCGGTTGTAACTCTTCCAATGATTTGATTTTCTTAGAGTAACCAGCAATTGGATAAACGAATGAGTTACCCACAGACACTAACTTGTAGCCACGATCTTTAATTTGCTGATCCAGATAAGGCTTATGCTGGAAGGCATTCAGGTCAATATCACCTTTGCTCAATGCTTCGTTTGGCAAAACATAGTCGTTAAAGGTAACCAGTTCAACATCCAGACCATATTTGTCTTTTGCCACTTTTTGAGCAACTTCAGCAACTTGTTGCTCGGCACCCACAATGACACCAACTTTAATGTGGTTTGGATCTTTCTCTGCCGGGCCGCAACCCACCAGAGCCAAGGTACCAATCAGTGCACTGACTGCCGCGATAGATTTGAATTTTAAAGACATATCCCTTCCTCTATAGACATTCGTTAAGATGCGCCGCTGTGTGAGGCAGTCGCTATACCCTTGGTACTTGGCGCTGCAGGGTTGTTAGCAATTTTCACTTACCCGAATCACTTACTTGAATAAGCTTATCGGGATATGTTCGCTTGCCGCCTACCTGCAACATCAATTCCTTTGGGTAATTGATGTGTTAAGAACTATTTGTGGGTAACGGCTTTTACGATCCGATCGCCACTGAACTGAATCAGGTAAACCAAAATTACTAATAATACTAATACAGTATTCATTACCGTGGCGTTATAGCCAATGTAACCATACTGATAACCGATCTGGCCTAAGCCACCGGCACCGACTGCACCACCCATCGCGGAATAACCGACCAGGGTAATTAATGTAATAGTGGCGGCATTCACCAAGCCGGGTAGGGCTTCGGGCAACAACACCTTTTTAATAATTTGCATTGGGGTCGCTCCCATCGCACGGGCAGCCTCAACCAAACCAGATGGAATCTCTAGTAGGGCATTCTCCACCATACGAGCAATAAAGGGGGCTGCACCGACTGTTAGTGGCACAATCGCCGCCTGTAACCCAATCGATGTACCGACAATCATTCGAGTGAATGGAATCATCCACACCAATAAGATAATAAAAGGTATGGAACGGAAAATATTCACAACTCCAGACAGGGTGCGGTAAATCTTATTGTTGGCGATAATTTGCCCTGGGCGAGTGACATACAGCAGCACCCCAACCGGCAGTCCTAGCACAAAACCAAAGAAACCAGACACAAAAGTCATCATCAGAGTTTCCCAGACGCCTCGGCCCATTAACCACATCATTGCCTCAGACATAACCCAGAACCTCTACTTTTACATGATGATCTTGCAAAAACTTGATGGCAGCGAGGCCATCCTGATCGTCGCCATGCAGCTCTGCTAACATGACACCAAACTTAACGCCACCGGCATAATCCATCTGCGAACTGAGAATCCCGATATCAATATTGAAACGGCGCACCGCTTGTGAAATGAGTGGTGCGTCAACGGACTGACCGGTGAACTCCAATTTCAGCAGTGGAACGCGATCTGCAGTTGGTTCCTGCGTCATACGCTGGGCGTAATCTTCTGGAATATCCAAATGGAGTGTTGATTGGATAAATTGTTGCGCCAGCGGGGTTTTCGGATGCGAGAACACTTCACTGACACTGTCTTTCTCAATCAATTTGCCTTCACTTATTACAGCAACCTGATCACAGATGCGTTTCACCACATCCATTTCATGAGTAATAAGCAAAATAGTCAGTCCCAGACGACGATTAATGTCCTTAAGCAGCTCCAGAATCGAACGAGTGGTTGCCGGGTCTAATGCGCTGGTGGCTTCATCGCACAACAAGACTTTTGGATTACTGGCTAAAGCACGCGCGATAGCAACACGCTGCTTCTGACCGCCCGACAAGTTAGCCGGGTAAGCATCTTGCTTATCCGCTAAACCGACCAGATCCAACAGTTCGGTAACTCTCTTCTTTATATCTGCGCGTGACGTGTTATCCAGCTCTAGAGGCAACGCAATATTGCCATACACCGTGCGAGATGACAGTAAATTGAAATGCTGAAAAATCATGCCGATTTGACGACGCGCGCGCGTCAGTTCACCTTCAGATAAGGTTGTCAGATCTTGCCCATCAACCAGAACCTTGCCGCTGGTAGGGCGCTCTAACATATTGGCACAGCGAATCAGTGTACTTTTACCCGCACCTGATGCACCGATAACGCCATAAATTTGTCCAGCAGGGACGTGTAGACTCACGTCTGTAAGCGCGGTAATAGTGTGCGAACCCTGTTGGAACACTTTGCTGATGTGAGAAAGTTTAATCATATTATTCTTATTTTATCGTCGTTTCCGTGGCTAGATAAAAAGTAAACTTCAGCGGAACCAAAGTATAGATTGGATGTTAAGGCGTCTAGACGGCTAAGTCAACTGGCAACACCGATTCTCTTCCATTCTCAATCGGTAATAAAACATGCGATACTAGTGGGGTTTACAGCCCTCAGGAGCAGATAAGTGACTCAGCCCGTCCCCGCAATATTTTTAGATCGTGATGGTACAATTAATGTTGATCACGGTTATGTCCACGAAATTGATAACTTCCAGTTTATAGACGGTGTTATTGATGCTTGTCGTGAATTGAAAGAAATGGGTTTCGCTTTGGTATTGGTAACCAATCAATCAGGTATTGCACGCGGTATGTTTACCGAAGAGCAATTTGTAAGTCTCACCGAGTGGATGGATTGGTCTCTGGCTGACCGTGGTGTTGACCTGGACGGCATCTACTTCTGTCCGCATCACCCCGATGGCAGTGTAGCGGAGTTCAGTGAAACATGTGAATGCCGCAAACCGCTGCCTGGCATGTTACTGCAAGCACAAAGCGAATTGAACATTGATATGGCTTCTTCTTATATGGTTGGTGACAAAATTGAAGATATGCAGGCAGCATTAGCGGCTAATGTCGGCACTAAAGTGTTAGTTCGCACTGGCAAGCCTGTTAGCGCAGAAGGAGAGGTGCTAGCTGATTGGGTGCTAAATAGTCTGGCTGACCTGCCAAAAGCGATAAAAACGCGTCATAAGTAGTCTTTGCGTTCAAATAATCAGCAGTTAGAAAAAACTTTAAGATAAACCCTTGCCATTCTGAGGCGGCTCCCTATAATGCGCATCCATCGACACGGCGCTGTGAGCAACTTCACAGAGTGGCCGGGAAGAGCAGAGAAAATTAACTGATTAAGTGGTTGACTCTGTAGCGGGAAAGCGTATTATCTGCCTCCCGCGTTACCGTAAGATTCGCCGAAAGGCAAACGGGTAACGAACGCTCTTTAACAATTTATCAGACAATCTGTGTGGGCACTCGCAAGACGATATCGAAGCCTGTTTCGACAGGCAGAAGAAATATCAAAGTCTTGAAGAGTGACCAAAGCAGTACACATTTGAACTTCGGTTCGAATGCTTATTTGCAGAAAGTAATCTTTGAGCATCGCTGCTTACTTATTTTTCATTAAATAACAGGCAGCAAATCAAACAAATCTTAAATTGAAGAGTTTGATCATGGCTCAGATTGAACGCTGGCGGCAGGCCTAACACATGC
>NZ_JAZGQE010000300.1:0-2945 GCF_048593885.1 Yersinia sp. 1252 StPb PI
GCCTGGTAGTTGGTGAATTCGTTTTTCTGCGACTTCCTGTCGTAGTAGCGAACCCCTCCACGTATTCCAAATCCTATGGAATCACCAGTGGCAAACTCCCTTGCCGGTTTCTGTAGCTTGATAGTTATTGTGTGTCCCATTACGCCGCCTTGTTTAAGTCTGAGAGCTGGTCTTGATATGCTTTGTTGGCCTTGTCAGCTAATTCAGGGTGTTGTGTTAGTCGCTTACACAGCCCGTCATAGGCATCCTTTAAAGCTATTTGGTCAGTGCACGAGATAGCCCAGCCGGTAAAATCTGCAAGGTACTGATCTGGCGTTCTTTGCTGTAGCGTGTGGGTATTGTTTTGTTGCTGTGGTTCTTGTTTTGGTGGCAATGCCCAATCCGGTAAAACAGGAGGCCGCCAGTAGATAATTTTTTGTTCTTTTGTTTTTGCCCGATTCCAACCAGATTTCTTTTCGATGCTAACCTCAGCGAACCCCTCTTCAAGCTGATATAGGTATCGACCAATACCCCACTGGACAGCAGCGCGCTTCATTGCCCCTGACATACCGCCTTTTACCGCCTCAACCTGCGTGTTCTCGGCTGCGTCCCATTTAGTGATCCACTCTTCTTCAACCTTGATGGATATCCCACACATAACGCCGCTGTCTGGAGCTGGCTGAAACTCATTGCGCCAGAATGCTTTCCCACAAACATCATCAAGGCGCTTCATGATCGCCCTATTGGTTACGTAAGCCAGCACCATGGCCCATGGTTTGGAATCTTTAGTTATCCCGCAAGACTGCACTCGCCACTCAATATCAGCGGCAGGGAACGGCTCATCTAATTTATTCAAATCCACGTTGCGCCTCCTGAATTCTTTGTTGCTGCTGACTTGTGCGCTGATCTGCATTGGCTTCTATCTGTGCCATTTCATCCGTGAATCGCAGATCGGCTATCAGTCGCGTCCATGCAACTGATTCGAGTGCTGCGTAAAATCGCTCGTCCTGCGTCATGCCGCCTCCTGAAGCTCAATTGATACCAATACATCCATTTGGTAAATACGACGCTTGGCGGCTGCGCAGGTGAGGTAATTAGCTGCCGAGCGCCTACTACCTGCTTTGCGGCAAGACTTCGCGCAATTCAGCAAGTGGTTATGCCACCACTTGAGCTCTTTTTTGGTCATAACAACCTCCGGTAATAAAGGCTGAATACCATTTCGAATAAATCGTCATCGTGCTTATCAATGGCGAGGGCAGCCATAAGTTGTAGCGCTCTGGCAATATTCATGGCTCACCTCGCTGGTTCAATGTTTTGGCAATCCAGAGCAGAAGCTCTATAAGTGGATTGCGTGGCGGTTCATCAGAGCAGCCCACGCAAGGCCACCCTGCTATACAAAAGGTATGCATGGGATACTCCGGTTTAATTAGTAAGTGATACGAACTGAGGAAATGAGGTTCTTAGCGATAGCGGCTACACATTTCTGTGCGCAATCTTCTGGCAATCCGTTTGCAATTAAGTCGGCAACTGCTTGGCGGTTGATGGTGCGACGGTGTTCTACGTCAGCCGCGCGCTTGGCATTTTCATCAGCAACACGCTTCTCTTCAGCTAAACGTGCATCTTCTTTCTGCTTGGCTTCACGTTGAACTCGCTCAGCTTCCTGCTGTGCTTTAAGTTTCTCGGCTGCGATAGCTTCCTGCTTCTCGCGCTCGACGCGTTCAGCTAATTCCTTGGCATCACGCTCAGCTTTGGCTGCGGCATCCTTGGCGGCCTGTTCCGCTCGTTCCTGAGCTAGTTTTGCATCACATTCACGTTGTTCCGCTGCTTCAATGTCATGCTTGGCTTTTTCTTCAACTTCCCGCTTCGCTTTCTCTGCGGCCTGTTGAGCTATGAATTCTTCATGGGCTTTCCGCAGGCGTTCAACTTCATCAGCTTTCGCTTTGGCGTCACGGTCGAAAGCGTCATTCATCAGCAGAGCCATCTCGTGGGCCACTTCAATTTCTGCCGCTAACTGTTCAGCTTTCTTCTTGGCTTCAGCTTCCTCCTTTAACCGGTCCTGTTCAGCCTCCCACTCAGTCAGCGAGCGGCGCGTTTCGTCGCGTATTTCATCGCATTCAATGACAAATCGACGAAGTTCGGCCTCAATGATTTTCGGCTGCTCTTTTAGGTGGCGAAGGTACTCACGCCCCGGCTTTTCGATTGCTGTCTTGCTGCGTGATACGCTGGCTGCAAGTGACGCTATCCGTGCACGGCCCTTTGCAGTCGATACATCAGGGACTTCATTAACTTCCTGCCGAATCTGGTCAAGGTATTTATCAAGGCCGTTCGTGACGTACAGTGTCGGGTAGGATTCAGGCTTAATGTCGATTACCACCAAGCCGGTGTTTTCGTCTGCCATGCTCATTTCCTTGTGTTTAGCCCACAGCAAAACACCGACAGTTGTCAGTTATTTACTCTGGGGATTGGTGGGGGGGGAGGGTTACTTCGTGTTTTCTTTAGAAGATAATCCGTTAATTTCCCTAGTTAACTGAGGAATAAATGATTCTTCGTAATTTTTAAGTCGGTCAATCCAGTAGTCCTTGCTGACATCTCCGCCATTAATCGCATCACGAAGCTTTTCTGCTAGCTCGTACGGTAGGCTATAAAGCGGGATTATTTCAGCTACTCCAGCGAGTTTCATTCCTGCTGACTGTGGTACCGATAATGCATAACACTTATGGATAATTGAGCGCGTAATTTTGTATTCACCCATATCTCACCCTCTCGCCTTAATCATTGCGTCTGCCACTCTACCCGCAGCTTGAGCCAACCGATCAGACTCTCCGTTACTACTGAAAGGTTGACCGTGAGCTAAACTACCCGATATGATTGCCGCCATTGCTTTAGCTGCGAAGTAATCTCGCAATGTCATTCCCTCCGATTCGTAGAGAGATGAACCTTCTCCTGGAACGAACGGAAACGCTGGG
>NZ_JAZGQE010000301.1:0-2944 GCF_048593885.1 Yersinia sp. 1252 StPb PI
ACAGTGTTACATTTGTTTTTCCCTTCAGGGCAGCTCTTGCAACTGCCCGTCAGGCACCCACTATTATCTTGCTCAATGCGCTCAACCTTGCCCATTGCCGTCAGTCTTTCCAGCATGGCCTCAACCAGGGGTAAAGGTGTTGCCAATTGCTGGCTTAGCTGACTCGCTGCCACACTACCACTGAGTGCGATAGCATCGCGTAATTGGAGTAGGCTCGCCATCATGCCTCCTGTTGTAACAAAAGCGGTTTGTTAATGGCAATCATTGCTTGCACTCTGACAACAGCTCGCAGGTTTACTGTTTTGCAATCTGACAGTTACCCGGCTCCGCGCGCGGCGCAATCCAAACAAGATCAACGCATTAATCACCATAACCACCGCAATAATCATTAGGCTTTGTTGCGGGTGCTGGTGAAACGTGGCGGCTTGGTAGAACAGGGTTGCCAGTGAGTAGGCCACATTTAACCCCCACAGTATTGAGAAGGTCATCCAGCCGCGGCTGGTTTCCCGAGCGATAGCCCCCATGACTGAGACGCAGGGCACATAGAGCAACACAAATATCAGGTAGCTATAGGCAGCAATACTGGAACCGAATTTACTGCTCATCATGCCCATGGAACCGGCCGCCATTTCACCATCACCTTTGCTGGCTTCAATGGGATTGGATAACATGCTAAGGCTAAAAGTATCTTTTAAGCCCTGCCAGGTGGTTTTAACCGCCCCGACCAATTCGCCCGGTAAGTTGAAGCTCTCGGCATCAAAGGGTTCATTCTTAATCTGCTCTGCGGTATAGAGGGTATTAAGTGTCCCTACCACCACTTCTTTTGCCATGGCGCCGGTCACTAACCCCACGGTTGCCTGCCAGTTATCGCCATGAACACCCATGGGTGCCAGCAGTGGCGTCAGCACTTTACTGACTGAGGCCAGCGCTGAGTCATTGATGCTATCTACCGGTTTGCCACTGAAAGAGAAGCTGTTCAGGCCGCCGATGAAGATACTGGCAATGACAATCACTTTCCCGGCGCGCAGGACAAAACCTTTTAACCGTTGCCAGGTTTGCAATAACAAACTCTTTAGATGGGGCACATGATAAACCGGCAGTTCCATCACAAAGGGTGAGGCTTCGCCACGCATAATGGTGTATTTCAGCACCAGCCCAGTGAGGATGGCGACCGCGATACCCAATAGATAAAGAGAGAAAACGATACTGGCCCCGTCCTGACCGAAGAATGCCGCCGCGAAGA
This sequence comes from Yersinia sp. 1252 StPb PI, assembly GCF_048593885.1. NCBI lineage: Bacteria > Pseudomonadati > Pseudomonadota > Gammaproteobacteria > Enterobacterales > Yersiniaceae > Yersinia > Yersinia sp. 1252 StPb PI. The sequence goes on from NZ_JAZGQE010000301.1 coordinate 1,244, forward strand.
CGGCAAAAATCGCCAGCCGTGCGCCACAGGACATAAAGGGTGCCATCATGATGGTTATCAGGCGTTCGCGTTGCGCATCCAGTGTTCGTGCACCCATGATCGAGGGCACATTACAGCCGAAACCGACAATCAGCGGTACGAAGGATTTACCCGGTAACCCCAGCGCCTGCATCAGCCGGTCCATAACAAATGCGGCTCGGGCCATATAACCGGAGTCTTCCAAAAAGGAGAGAAACAGGTACATCATACCAATTTGTGGCACCAACGGCAGCACGGTATTAATCCCGCCCCCCACGCCTTGAGCGAGGAAGATGGTCAACCACTGTGGGAAATGCAGCGTATAACCCACCCATTGCAACCCCTGAATAAAGATAGCCGCAGAGCCGATATCAAATATGGGCTGCAACGCCCCACCGATATTGATGGCTAAGACAAACATTAAATACATGACAAACAGAAAGATCGGGACACCTAACCAGCGATTAAGGATCACTTTATCAAGCGCTTGTGTCAGGCGGTTCGGTTCCGCTTGTTGCGAGTTACCGACTACATCACAGATGCGGGCAATACTTTGATAGCGGGCATCGGCTATCACCAGCTCGGGATCTTCGTGTTGGCTTGCTCGCAGATTTTCACGCGCTAGCGCCACGATTGAGGGCGCTATGCCTGCACGTGCCAGACTATAGATATCACCTTCCAATATTTGCAGTGCCAGCCAACGGCGCTGCTGTACCGGCCAGGACTCAGGCATGGCCTCTACCAACTTATCTACTTCACTGAGTAGCACTGGTGGGTAGTTAACCAAAGCCTTAAAGGGAATCGGCTGAAGTTCATCAATACTGCTTTTTAATTCATTGATACCCTGCCCGCGAGTGGAAACCAGCGGAATAACCGGGCAACCTAACTGCTGAGATAATGCCTTGATATCAATATCGATATGTTGGCTTTTGGCAATATCCAACATATTGAGCGCCACAATACAGGGAATACCCAATTCAACCAGTTGCAGTGTCAGGTAGAGATTGCGCTCCAGATTCACCGCATCAATGACATTAATCAGCAGGTCAGCTTCACCACTTAGAATGTAGTGACAAGCAATTTGCTCATCCAGCGAGGTTTGCTCAGAAATGGTGGTCAGGGAGTAGGTTCCCGGCAGGTCAACCAATGTCACTTGATGTTGCGCGGTAGTGAAATGGCCTTCTTTGCGCTCCACCGTAACCCCGGCCCAGTTCCCCACCCGTTGGCGTGCACCGGTTAACTGATTAAAAAGGGTGGTTTTACCTGCATTGGGATTGCCGATCAGGCCGATTGTGAGTGCTTTCATGATCCAACGTGATATTAGTAAATTAAAATCAGACTACGCAGGGGGGCTTTGACACGCAGCCCGGCAGCCAAAATAGGATGTTGACCCGCAATATTAGGGTTGCAAGTCCAGCGTTAGCAGGTCTAAGTCTTTTTTCCGTAGCACCAGACTGACGCGACGGGTCTCTATCTGAATGGGGTCACCTAATGGCGCGAGGCGGACAACATTAAACGAAGAGCCGGGCAGCATACCCAGTGACAATAATTTCTGCCGGTAAGCCGGGCTGATTTCAGGCGAGAAACCAACAATTTTATAGGAACGCTGCGGGATTATCGGGGTTATTGTTGTCAGTTTCCTAAACACCACTGCTTCTGCGGTACCAGCAGCATTACAGGTTA
>NZ_JAZGQE010000302.1:0-2941 GCF_048593885.1 Yersinia sp. 1252 StPb PI
CTTTCATGGTATTTTCTTTTTTAATTATTTGGATAATAAGATATATCTATGCGGATTATTTCTAATAAAAAGAATGACTCGCACAGCGCTACGACAGTGGCTCAACCAACTACATTAGACTATTGCGGCGATAAAAAGAGGGGGAGGGAGGAAAAATTTTTGTAAGCAGCAGATCGACCTGAATCGATCTGCCATTAATTGATATCGCCAAGGTCATGGGCGTTACCGCTAACATAGCAGTAACGTCAAGGACGAAGAGGATAATTAACCTAAATATTCGATGATTGACAGCCCAGCGTTATAATCGGTGCTGTAGATAAGCCCTTGTGCATCAACAAACACATCACATGACTGAATAACTTGTGGCCGACCAGGGCGTTTATCCACCATTTTTTCCGGGGCTGCAGGCACTAATGCACCGGTTTCCTTCAGTTGGTATGGGTTACTGATGTCGTAAGCGCGCACTCCGGCATTTTGATAGGTAGCAAAAATCAGTGACGAACTGATAAAGCTGCCTGGGCGGTTCTCATGCAGATTGTGCGGGCCGAAATGCGCCCCTTTTGAGACGTAATCTCGCTCACCAGGTACCGGAAAAGTTGAGATACTCACCGGATTGCTTGGCGCACGAATATCGAACAGCCAAATATGCTTTTCACCATCTTCCTGATTATCCAGCACCGCCTCATCCAGCACCACTAATAGGTCGCGGTCTGGCAATGGGAGTGCAGTATGGGTGCCGCCGCCAAAGGGAGGGCTCCAGTTGCGATGGCTTATCAGTTTCGGCTCATGCCGGTCAGAGACATCCAGCAGGGTCAGGCCACCATCGCGCCAACTGCCATAGGCTGTATCACCGCTGATAATGGCATGATGCAATGCGTAACGTTTGCCTTCTGGCCAGCTTGGTTGCTCACCCGCCGCAGTATGCATGCCGGGTAAAGCATAACGCCCCGCCACTTGTGGTTTTTGCGGGTCAGCCAGATCAATGGTCAGGAAAATATAATCACTGTAGCCATCCAGCAATGCAGAAACATAAGCCCAGCGGCCGCCAACATACCAGATGCGATGAATACCAATACCATCAAGCGGCAGGAAGCTAATTTCACGCGGTCTATCCGGTATCGAAATATCAAAAATACGTAAGCCGGCACTCCAACTGCGACCTTCCTGCCGGGTACTGACGGTTTGTGCTACGGAGCGAGTGTAATAGACTTTCTCTTGCGCAAAACTGGCGTCGGCAAACAGGTCGCGTGCGTTAATCACCAGCAGCAGGTCATCATGGACTTGTAAGTGTACGTTCCAGGTATTGGGGGGGGCGGCGATAAAACCTGCCGGGCGCGGATTTTTTGCATCCCGCACATCAATAATTGATACCCCTTGCGATACCATATGGCCGACATAGGCGTAGCCACGGTGCACCATTACCTGTACACCGTCGGGTTTTCCGCCCTGATTGCTATGGCCAATCAGCCGCATATTGCGGCTGTATTCGGGTTGTGGCAAGGAAGCTTGCGTTGCCATCTATTTCACTCCCAATCGGTTAGATTTACTGGCCGTTTTTGGCGGCAAGGGTGGCAAACCAGGGTGAGTTGAAATCATCAGATTGGCCCCAGCCCGGAATGATTTTACTCAAGCCTGCCACGTTAACCGCGCCGGGTTGACTGGCCAGCAAGGCTTGTGGAATGGATGCAGCACGGAACTCATAACTGGCAGGCGTCTCTTCCCCAGCAATCTTCTTGGCGACCAAACGCAAGTTAACGGCTCCAATCAGTTTAGGATCGACGGCAACACTGACTTTCCATGGGCTATTGGCTTCACGCATCAGTTGTAAATCCTGATTCGATATATCAATGCTGTAGAGTTTGATCTCGGTACGGCCATTTTCCTGTAAGGCTTTATAAGCGCCTTGAGTAAAGGCATCCCAAGTTCCCCAGATTGCATCGATTTTGCCTTTCGGATATTTTGCCAATACGGCACCGACTTTATTGGCGGTATCACCCTGCACATCAGAAGACACGGCTCCGATAGACTCCAGTTCATGAATACCCGGATTCTGTTTTAGCAGTGCCTGATAAGCGGCCTGGCGACGTTCCATCGGTGGGAAACCGGCAACCCAAAGCTTGATGATATTGGCTTTACCGTTGAAGTCTTTGACCAATTGACCAAAGGATTCATTGGTCAGGGATGCATCATCCTGCTGAGTGACGGTCAGGCCGGGAATCTCGCCCTGAATAGCGGTATCGAACACCGATACCGCAATACCGCTGGCTGCAATCCGTTTGACCAGTTCGGTTGAGTACGGGTCACGCCCCTGAGAGAGAATGATGCCGTCATATTTTTGGCTGATGGCCTGATTCACAAAGTCTTGAAAACGGGCGTCGTCACCATTGCTCAAGAAGGTATCGACTTTGAAACCGAGCTTTTTACCTTCTTTTAATACACCGGACAAAAACTGAGTGGTGTTGTCATCAGATCCCAGGTTACGGATCACGGCAATTTTAATCTGCCCTGGATGTTTGGCGATAGCATCTGGGATCGGGGCTACCGTGGCGGTGTCCGCTGCGAATACCGGCAGTGCTGTCAGTAGGCTCAGGGCCAGCAAAGGGGAAGCAATTTTTTTCATCCGAAACTCCGTCATGGTGTCGATAAGTTATGCAAAGTGAGTGTTGTTGTCGTTGTTATGGCTATCTTTGTGTCTAGACGTCTATTCGCTGCTGTACAGCATCATAACCATAACTATTTTGATTAGGAATTAACTTTGTTATGAATTTTTGGATTGGGTTATATCTTTTAGTTTGGATGGCTTAAATAAGCAGCAAAATAGGGCGAATGGATTATTATGCTGCGAGGAAATAGGCTTAATAACCTTTCTATTGCAATGGTTTATTCTGACGATGAGTATTCCTTATTTTTATTAGGATTAATTTTTTATTTCGTTGTTTGC
>NZ_JAZGQE010000303.1:0-2922 GCF_048593885.1 Yersinia sp. 1252 StPb PI
CATATATTGTGCACCTACGGTAGCTAACAGCTTGCACAGTGAATATCATATAAACCTGAATCCAAGATTGCACAGTGTAAGATTGGTTAATGAAGGTATAAGGTGATAGTTAATAAGTTATAGTTTTATCATAACGTTTAACTGTTCAGATTATTACCTGTCAGTCTTGTTATCGGTGAGCGGTAGCGAGATAACAACAATAGGCACAGACCTATGGACGAAGTGTTAACGTAGTCTATAAGGTCATAATATTATACTAAGAGACTAACTATACATTCATTAACATTCATTCCTTAGTCAGTCTTTAACTGATTTAGTTAAATGATCTAGTATTAATTTAGTTATAATCTAGTAGTGGTGATATGGGGGGGGAACCACCTCTCCCCCCGTAGGGATGACTACCTACCCCCATGAGGGGAGACCCTACCTCTCCCTATGGAGGGGTGACCCTATATTTATCTAATCTTACTTTGTATCTTTAATGTTATTCAAAGAATTATACACTCCTGCCCCAACACAGATTTCATAACGAAAGAATAAGTAGCACAGTGAATTAACACTTCATCACCGGATGATAAACTATCAATAATGCTATCTTGTTGATCTATGTATCTCTGCATGAAGTTATTCTTAGTCTTCTCTGCAATATAGAGACGCGCTTGCTTAAATTTACCTTTTGAGTTTTTTAGTTCAATAACAGGTTTCCCAAATGCCGATATGGATATGGTTTCAACTTTACCATAAATAGATGCTGATAATTTATTAAGTTTCTTTTGCATAGAGTACTCATTCTTCTCATATCCACTTTGCATATCCACAACACTAAAGCGCGGCGAAATATCATCTAATTTTTGAGCAAGTTTCATTGCCATATCATCTTCATTTATATATTCACACCGTTTACTTCCAGCCACATTCCCTAGCATGTTCTCAAATATCGTAAGTAGCATATAAAAATCAGAGCCAGCGATATCAACCTTGCAATTTGTAGATATATCCGGCAGAAGTAATAATTTAGAACTATCTATTTTAGAATCTGAATTTGCAAAAGCAATTGAAGATAAAATGATATAGCATATTCCGCTCAGGAACATAATTTTGAGTCTATCTTTGCCCATATACTTAATTCCCTATAAATATTAGGCATTAAATATAGCTTATATCCCCATATAACTGGTACTAAATAAACGGATGCAAATCACAATTATCTAAACAAGGTTTCATGACGAAATCCTCTACTAGCCCCGCCCTATCTGGCCTACATAATACTGTAGAAATAAACTGACTTAGCGAATATCCCTCTTAACCCTCAAAACCATGCAAAAAATGAACTACAAATGAATTTTTTTATTTGATTATCATTATTGTTTGTTGTTGATATGCATTCTCACTTACATATGCATAACACCTAACCACCTCTTTGTTATCTGTTATGTCTGTTTATCATTTGGGTACACCCCAACGATAGGTTAGAAGTCATAGTCAAAAACCTATCATTTAGGCCTTGATATAACCTATTTGATAAATTATCATTGAGATAACTTAAATGATAAATGAAGGTGTGATATGAAATATGGATACGCCCGTGTCTCTAGCAAAGGTCAAAATCAAGCACGACAGCTAGCCGTACTTGAGCCACTGTGTGACGAGGTAGTCACCGAGACTGAATCAGGCAAGACGACTAAAGACAGACCAGAGTTAAAGCGTCTCATGGCCTTGCTACGTTCTGGTGATGAGTTAACAGTTAAATCAATTGATCGACTTGCAAGAAACACCAAAGAACTCTTACAACTAATTGATGTGCTAATCGAGAAAAACGTTAAAGTCACTTTTATTGATAACAATCAGACGTTTGATAATAGTCCTACATCAAGATTGATACTCACTATGATGGGTGCTGTAGCAGAGTTTGAACGAGGGATTATTGCTGCTCGCCGTGATGAAGGGATTGCGATAGCGAAAGAAAAAGGGAAATACAAAGGCAAGCAGGCAAACAAAGAACTGCATGCAAAGGTCTTACGGTTACTTGCAGCAGGTAACAACACGATTGAAGAAATAGCCAAAATTGCACAGTGTGGTGTTGCTACCGTTTACCGTATCAAGAAGACTATGAATAACTAATCTCACCATGCTAGCGCCTTGCTAACCCTGTCATTTAGCCCCCCCAAAGGGGTCTATACATACACACCCACATCCCCCACCAACTCTTCTCTACGGGCTTCCTACGCGCTGTAAACAGCACACATATCATTGTGAATATTTTGATATTACTAATGCGAATGATTCGCGTCTGGTTGAAGTGCTTAACAGTGCGGACACTTAGCAGGCAATATTTTAAGGCAAGAAAAGATAGAAAGTAGTCACATTGAAACTAGGCAAGAATGGGGGGTGGGGATAAAACGGACAATAGAAGCCATAAAGCCCCGTTGGTGATACAACAACCATAAGCGGAGCGTAGCGACTTCATCAGTATTCTCATTACACAATAACTTATCAGGATGCCTTGTGTACCAATAGAGGAGCGTGGGCGAGACGCAGACAGAGCTTGCATAAGGTGTGCAAGTACCATCACCATAAACCTGTTTTGGCTATCATCGTTGACAGCACATCGGGCTTAAATGCTCATTGTGTAGTGTTTTGGGTAGAGTTTAGAGCCTGCATGGTTTGTGCGGCATAGATTTCTTGTTGTGCTATCGCGGTAAGACTCTGGAAGAACCGCCAGTGTATTGATATGCTACCCAATTAACCACACATCAAAACGCGACAGTTATCTGGGGTAGTTCAATGGGGCTAAAAGGCGGGTATGTGAGTTATCACTATCGCCGGAAGCGCTTATATATCTAATTTATTGATATATAAGGAGATTGGAGCGGGTGAAGGGAATCGAACCCTCGTATAGAGCTTGGGAAGCTCTCGTTCTAC
>NZ_JAZGQE010000304.1:0-2888 GCF_048593885.1 Yersinia sp. 1252 StPb PI
AGCTGCTATGGACAACATTCCACCTGTAGAGCTGGAAAAAGAAACCTTTAACCCCGAAGAAGATCCTGAGTTCGTGAGGATGCTAAGTGAGAAGGTAAAAGGGAAATCTCCGGCAGTACAGGCTAAGAAACCAGCAGTTAACAGTAGTGATCTAATTTCTAGTTTTGGTAAAAATGAGGATTAAATATGTCAGATATTAAAGTTTTAAAATTGTCACAACTGACACCGAATAAAAAACAAGACCGCCGTGATTGGGACAGCCCCGCAGCGCGTGAACACATAGAGAAGTTGAAAAAATCCATCGGCATGACATTGCCTGATGGTTCATTGTACGGTATCCGTGAACGTATTGTAGTTAAGCCCGGTGCAACTGAAAATGAATACATCATTCTCAAAGGAGAATCTCGCTGGAGAGCAGGACAAGAGGTCGGACAAGATAATAATGTCGATTTAGAAACAGAGTGTGAAATAAAAATTTACGAAGATAAAGTGATAGAACATCTTGATCATGCTACAGAAAATTCATTGCATCGTGAATTGAATATCTTCGAGCGTGCAGCATCCATTAAGACAGATAAGGACAATGGCCTTTCTACAGACCTGATTATCGCTACTCACGGCCTGTCTAATAAAACCGTTGTCAGTAAATACATGAGCGTTTTTCGCCTGACAAAACCGAAACAAAAGCTGGTTCAGGAATCCTATATCAATGACCTTAATTTGGTGAGCAAATTACATAAAATTGCGGAAGATGATATTAAAGAATTACGCCAGCGTTTAGAAGGTGGGGAACCCGCTAAGAAGGTTATCAATGAGTTGCTTAACAAAGGCAAACAGAAGACTGAAAAAGAACCGCAATACCGCCTTGCCCTTACTCGCTCACATTACTCACTAATCCTTGAATTGCTGGATTTGAACCCTGATGACATTGATAATCCGCAGGAAAATATTGATGAACTTCTCAAGAACAGATTAGAAGAACTCTCAAGTTCAGAGGAACCGAGCGACGCATGAGCAAGCTGATCCGCCTTGCCACCCCTGACGATTATATGTTCGATAATAGCATCGGCATGTGGGAATTATCGTTCGACAAACGGCCTGTTAAGGGCGTTCGATGCGATGATCCTATTTCCGGTGCTTTTGAATATAATCAGGGGCGTTTAAGGTTTAGGTCTGCTTTAGACACTGCTAAAAAATCAGGACAATTATTTGATTTTGACGCGGTATTAGAATGGGCGGCGCAATATGGTTCCCCTATACAATGTCAGCATGTTTATGAATTATTTAATGCACCTGATATAGATGCATACAAGAAAATAGCCTTACATCTAATCTCACTCAAACAGGATAATTATCCTATGCATCTTGATTTTGCTATTTTCTTTACTGGATTTGAAACCAGACTGACAACTAAACATGACCTTTTGAATATCGTTAGAAGACGGGCTAAACATGGAAAAGATAATTAAGATCCCCATCAAGTTTCACGATATAGTGAACGTCTTAATGTGGGACGATGGATATAATAAAGAAGATGTAATCAGCCGAATTCCTTGTGGTAAAAAAATATCGTTCTGGCTGGCAAGGGCTTTCACACTTTCAAATATTAAAAAGTATGCAGACAAAAGCCAATATGCTTTATCTGTATTTTATAAAGAATCATTACCAAGCACAGAGGCCGAATTAAAAGAGTTACAGGAGTTTTATTTGAGGCAAATAAAACTTTTAAAGCGTGAAATAAAATCCAACTCAATTAGTTCTGCACTGGATTTATCTGCGTTAGTTAATCCTATCGAAATATCCGTGGACGTGATGCCATGTCCTCCGGTTTTGATGTTCGTGCGGGTTAATATCTTGTGTGATGAAGCGCATAGCGAACTGCGAAAATCATATCAACTGGGTAACATTACCAAGAGTGAATACTTCAAGCATCGTCGTGAATTATTCAGGCCGGTAAACCGTTTCCGCTCTCAATTCGCCAGTAAAGTTAGTGAAGCTGGCAAGCTAGCGCGTTCTCTTACCGTATCCCAAGCCGGATAAATTAATCTTACAGCTCTCACCAGACGGTCAGGAAATGCCGGATAATGCAAAAACTGACCGTTCCCTTTCGACCTTCACTTATTCATGACTCAGCCCCCCTCTTTTGACAGACGAAAAAAAAGGGATTGAGTATAAACTCAATCCCTGCGATCACTTAGGCAAAATTAGCCAAGTGTATTTCTGTACAATAATACGATATTTTCGACATCAACATGAAGCAAAGCATCAGGTTTCAGCAAGAAAAAGGTTAAATCAACCATTCGCGTATCAGGGTACAGATATGCATGGATAACAACACGATCACAAAGCCAAGCACGCTTGTAAACTTTCTGGTCTGTAAAATCATCCAATGTTAGTTTTTGCAGAATACTTCTGCGTTCGCTTAAATAAGCATCGAGATTTTGGTATGAATCGCGCCCTTTATATTGCAGTGCAACAACAGAACTATCTATCTCTGTTTCTACACATTCGCAATTGAGCCGGGTTTGAAAGTCATAGATACGTTCGTTTAACATGATGTTACCTCTGGGGTAAATCATCACGATGCCAAAGGCAACGTGATGATTGCCCTTGGTCGGTAGGATTAGAATGTACGTTTCAACCGGGTATTACGCACGTTGTCCGGTAACTAAATAATAGCAAAATAACCCCAACCCAACAAGCTGGAGTCTGTGGCATTTGCGTTAAAATCGCGTTAAAATGTAAACAAGACAATATTACATAAGGGCGAACTTTGAAACGATTAATCATATTAACAATTACAGTATCACTTATAACGTCTGCTGCACATGTATACACCCATCAATATTACGACGCTTTTTGCACGTTACTCATAGCAGGACTTATAT
>NZ_JAZGQE010000305.1:0-2845 GCF_048593885.1 Yersinia sp. 1252 StPb PI
GGTTCTTCTAAAAGCCTATTACATACTTTCCAGTTAGATTGGTGGATAGCTGGTACAGCGTTACTGGAACACATTATCTGTTATGGCTGAAAGAGTGAGACTCACTCGGTTAGAGTGTTCTCAGCCATTACTCTTATAGTAGTGGCTTTTATTTTTAAAAGAGAGACAGACTACAACCTCATAGATAGAAAGAATCTTTATATTACCATATGCAAGGATAGAGACACGATTCAGAAGCGATTTTAAAGGCTACAAGACGTTTAAACAGAAAAGATGAGCTACCCTATAGAGTATATACTAAAACAGCTAAAACAAAGGGAAATTACAAGGGATAGGCAGATACAGAGATTAAGAAGAACCTGAAAGAGAGATTGAACTATATAAGCCAGTACAACTATGCAAGGTTTTACCTATTAATTTCCAGACTACTTGCAAAACGATTTTATTTCTGTTATTGTAATATTGGATATATACAACAAAAATAAGTTAGATATTTATTGACATATGGCCGGATTTATACTAATATAATAGTAGGAGCAAGAGAGTTTGCTCTGAGATAGAAAAATACAATCACACATAAAGTAATACATATGAGGTCACCATAATAGAGGTGGCCTTTTTTGCATTAAAATTATAAGGAATAAAATGACAACACAACAGCCACAAACTAACACACTTAGATTTACTTCAGAAGATATCCTAAATGATTTAAATACCGGAAAGTTAAAACTAACTACCGCACTTCGATATCAGCGAGAGCGTAACCTAACAGAAGAGCGCCGTCAGTTGTACAGAATTGCAGTTATTAAATTTAAAGTAAACGAGTTACAACAAGAATTAATCTCATTAGGAGCATGAAAAAATGCAAGTTGAACTGCCTAGAGAGCTGGTGCAGTGGTTAGATGATAACTACCCGAATAAATCTAGACCAGCAGCAATAAAATATTTGATTAAACAGGAAATGAATAAAACAAACAACGATAACTCCAACGATAGGGGAAATAATGACAGAGAACAACAACAATAATAATGTAAGAACCTTTTCTAAAAACTATACTGATGTTAGCTCCATTCAACATATTATTATAAACGGAGAAAAGAAGTTATTCGGCTGGTCACTTAAATTTCTTTATGGCTACTTATTAACATTTCAAGAGAATACTGGTGGCGCTGTTTATCCAAGTGAAAAGCGAATAGCAGAGGATTTAGGTGCGGGGATTAAAACAATTAGTAAACATTTAAAAGGACTTGAGGAGCTCGGTCTTGTTAAGAAAGAATCTCGGAAAGGCCTTTCAAACATTTACTATGTTTTAGATATTAATGAAGTAGTAGGATTCAAAACAGACCTGACAGGTCAGCTAAAAGGCACGCGCTATGAACGTGCAGAACAGCCATTAGAGCAGGTTAACTGCTTAACCAATGCAAAGGTACAGCCTAAGCCTGTAAGTGCCTTTATAGAAGCAAAATCACAGGCTAACAAAGTCTCTGATAATGAATCAGTGAATGAAAGCTTAAAAGTAGAAGAAATAGCCATTAAAGAAATAGAACAGATAAAAGAAAAACCGATAGAAATTTATTCGCCAAAGCACAATGAAGATGAAGACGACCTCCCAGATTTTGCAAGGTCAGACTATAAGCATGTAGCAGTTGTTAAGAAGCCTGAGCCTAAACAATACTATTATCCAGATGTAGGTATTCAATCTGGTAATTGTGATCATATACCTGAACCATTCTAAATAGGGGGTGTTATTCGTACATGCAATATAGACCGTGTTAAGAGCTATAACGATTGTGTAAACAGTCAGATTAAACAACCAAACTCCTTGTACTATGCACTGACAGCAGCAGAGATAAAGCACATAAAGAATAAACGGAAGAAAACTCTTAAGATCACTGAGGATGGTGTGGATTATTTAGAAGGTGGTTACTATCAAAAAGACTATGCCAATATACCTCATATGGGATGGTTGTACTTTAACCGTCGCGACCAGTACGAGCTAAACGAGCATCAGGTGGGGATGTGGGTTCCAGTTCACGAATAGAGGATCATAAAATAATGAAGAAGAAATTAATTATAGAATTGGAAAGCTACCAGTATCAACTACTACTGAAACAGTGCAATGCTCGTGGATGGTCAATTGCAGGATATCTTATTTGGATAGCCCAACAGGAATCAAAGAGAATTGAACAGGAGGTGAATTGAAGATACTGACATTACTATTCTTACTCACTTTGACGGTTGTAGCTTTACCACAAGTAGCACCAACATTGATTATTTCACAATTACCTGCCGCAACGATGGTAATAACCGCAATAGCACTCCTATGATGTGATTCTCGTGTGAATTTGCAAGCTGTGAGAAGAGTTCTAATAAAACCTAAGCTACCCTATGTCTTTTGGTGTACTCATCTAAAACACCACGTCTATCACGTCAGAATGCGGTGATATAAAAACAACAACAATAATAAAAACAAGGAAACTACTTATGATGTACTTTTTGAAAAAACAGAAACAGAAGAAAGCAGTGAAGAAGACAAATAAGATTTTGAATGAACTTGAAAGTATCTATCTAGACCTGAATTATTTTGATAAGGACGATATCAATCTATTCTCGTTAATCGAATACACAAACGATAAATTAGACCAATTAGCTACCGTTATTTTAAGTAATGAACAATATCTCACTGAACATCATCAGGATTTAATAGAACGAGCTAACCGTGTTCAACATATCGCATTGAAGTGTGGTGAACAGGCTGTAAAAGAATTTGAAAAAGAGTTATTAGAATGTGGGGGTGTTCTTGCATAAGAAGAATATTAAAATAAATAAGAAATAGTCAAGGAA
>NZ_JAZGQE010000306.1:0-2745 GCF_048593885.1 Yersinia sp. 1252 StPb PI
TTCTACGATGTTAGTGTGTTTTCTGCGTGATTTGGCCTCAAACCCCAGTAGCACTCAACAGCAGAATGATAAGCTGTTAGTGCTACTGGTTTAATCGCGCCGACTGAGGTTAGCGCTTCTTGCGGTTACGATGCATATCTATGGCGACGGCACTGACAATAATGATGCCTTTGATTATGTCCTGAATGTAGGAGTCCACACCAATAAAAGTAAAACCACTCTTAATCAATCCTAAAATTACGGCGCCAATTACTGTACCGGTGATGCGACCGACCCCACCCATCAAGCTGCTACCACCAATAACGGCAGCCGCAATCGCATCCAATTCATAAGATTGGCCCATGCTTGATTGCCCGCTACTCNCCCGGGCGGCCAAAACCACGCCCGCCAAGCCAGCTAATCCCCCGGCAATGGTATAAACCGTTACCAGATATTTATTAACGTTAATGCCTGATACTTTTGCTGAAATCATATTCCCGCCGATGGCATAGACGTATTTACCATAACGGGTGTGTTTCAGTGCAATATGGAATATCACCGCAATAACCAAAAAAATGATAACGGGCATAGCACCTTGCCCAATCGCGGTAAAATCATCGGAGAGAAAACTTACCGGATTGCCTTTAGTGTAATATTGGGCAAGCCCTCTGGCAGAAACCATCATTCCTAATGTAGCGATAAAGGGAGGAATACCTGTACGGGTTATCAAGAAACCATTAATAAATCCACACAGTATCCCGACCCCTATTCCTGCAATAATAGGGATAGCCGCGGGTAAATCCAATAAGTGCGGATACATAGGTGAAATACTTTCTGATGTCTGTGCCAGACTCGCCGCGACAACAGCCGTTAATGCAATTAAAGAGCCGGATGAGAGATCAATGCCGGTAGTGATAATAACTTGTGTCACCCCGACGGCAATGATACCTATAATAGCCACTTGCAGAACGATCAATAATAGCCGATTAGGATTCAATAAAAATGATTGGTCACGAATAAACCAGCCAAGGAACTCAAAAATCAATGCAATACCGATCATGACAATAAAAATACCGGTATCTTTAGGTAATTTCCCTTTAAATCCAGACATGAATGAATGTGTTTTTGTTGACTCAACCGTTAATGATTTAGCAAATTTAACATTACTCATTATCGTTACCTTCCAGTAATTATTCTGAGGCCAGTGCCATTATCTTTTCTTGACTAGCATCTTGTTTATCTAATATTCCAGTGATGTGTCCGCTGTGCATGACCATAACTCTATCACTCATACCAAGAATTTCAGGTAGCTCAGAGGAAACTAAAATAATGGCTACACCGCGGTTCGCCAGTTCACTAATTAAACGATAAATTTCTGATTTTGCCCCAACGTCAATACCGCGAGTGGGTTCATCCAGAATAAGTATTTTGGGTTGAGCTAATAACCAGCGTGCTATGAGCACCTTTTGTTGATTACCGCCACTTAAATTATTAATTATTTGATCCATCGTAGGTGTTTTGATGTTTAATTTTTTAATCTGCTCCATGCAGTCTTTAGCCATTTGTCCATGACTGACAAAACCTTTTGTATTAATGTACTCAGAAAGATTTACGATGCTCATATTCTCAACCACAGACAAGACTAAGAATAACCCTGACTTCTTTCGGTCTTCGGTAAGAAAAGCCAATCCTTGTTCAATAGCCTTTGACGGGGAGTCGATATTGACTGGCAGACCCTCGATAAAAATTTCACCACTGTCCGCAGGGTGCATACCAAATAAGCTTTCCATAACCTCACTACGACCTGCGCCAACCAAACCAGCAACACCCAATATCTCGCCTCGTTTTACGGAAAATGAGATATTGCGAAATAGCCCATCTCGCCGTAACTCATTAACTCGTAAAACTTCTTCACCAATATTATTATTAAATTTTGGGAACATATGAGTAAGTTCGCGACCAACCATCATGGTGATTAATGACTGTTTTGTCAGGTTTACCGTTTTATCTGTGGCAACAAACATACCATCGCGGAAAACACTGACCTCATCAGTAATTTCGAATATTTCATCCATTTTATGGCTGATATAGATAATGCCTTTTCCTTGCTCTTTTAACTCAGTAATAATCGCAAACAGATGAAAAACCTCACCTTCGGTCAGCGCTGATGTCGGTTCATCCATTATTAAAACATCTGCATCATAAGAAACAGCCTTAGCAATCTCTACCATTTGTTGGCTGGCAATATTCAATTCACCAACCAGCATATCTGGTTTCAATTTTATATTTAAATGCTTTAATAAATCCTCGGTTTTACTGTTGAGCAAATCGTGGTTAACAAAACCATAATGAACGGGCTCTCGCCCCAACCAAATATTTTCTGCCACCGTCATATGCGGGACTAAATTTAGCTCTTGATGAATCATTGCGATACCAGCATAGAGTGCATCTAATGTATCACTGAAGTTAACCGTTTCGCCCTTTACTTTTATTAAACCTTCATCAGGATGATATATTCCTATCAAACATTTCATCAGGGTCGATTTTCCTGCACCATTCTCGCCCATTAATGCATGGACACTTCCTGCTTTTATTTTAATGCCCACTTTATTCAATGCCTTGACACCAGGGAATTGCTTACTGATGCCTTCAGCCTCGAGAATGTAAGGATACATATCATCATCTCCTTGGTCATCATAATACGCTCAGTGGGTAAGTGCCGTATTTATCAAAAAAGTGATAACAATAAATACGGCACGACCTATC
>NZ_JAZGQE010000307.1:0-2700 GCF_048593885.1 Yersinia sp. 1252 StPb PI
AATCTAGATGCGGTTTTTATTGCACTAAATGTCACCGGATTGCTGGGGTTTATCTATAGCTCATTGCGAATAAACAGAATGTCAAAGGAGATAGCGAAACGTATTGAGGCAGAAAAGAGCATCAACTGGATGTCTAGCCATGATATCTTAACGGATCTACCTAACCAAAAATTTCTCGACTCTTATATTTCACGTTCTGCTAAGAATAAAGATGCACTAAATCATGTAGTTCTAAGTATAGAGATTAATAAGTTTAAAGATGTCAACGATCTGCTCGACTACGACCACCGAAATGAAATATTTAAGCTGGTTGGACAACGCCTCTCTTATATGTTCCCAGATAATGTCTATAAATTACGCGGTGATGAGTTTTTGGTATTAAAGTCAAATAAAGATAAAACGGACCTATCATTGCTGGGCGAACGCATAGTGAAGACTATTTGCAGCCTTATTCAAATTGATGGTTTTACCTTTAATATAGCCGCCAATGTTGGTATCTCCCGCTATCCTGAAGATTCTGGCGATCTTCGACAAGCTATTCAGCAATCGGCTTGTGCTTTGTACATTGCTAAGAAGGCCGGTCGTGAGGAAGTCCGAGTCTTTACTCCCTTGATGCAGAATACACTTTTATCCCGAGCCCAACTTAAGAGTGATTTTAAGAAAGCGTTGGCGAGTAATGCATTCTCTGTCTATTACCAGCCGTTAGTGGACCTGAGAACCGAAAAAACAGTCGGTTTTGAAGCCCTTGCGCGCTGGGAGGTCTCCCCAGGCAAATTTATTTCCCCTACTCTATTCATTCCTCTGGCGGAAGAGATGGGTAAAATCTCTGAGCTGACGGAGCAGTTGTTTCGGCTAGCCTGTCTCGAAACATTAAGCTGGCCTGCTCATCTGGTACTGTCATTTAATATTTCCCCGATACTGCTGTGTAATAAGCAACTGAGCACGCGCATCATGAGCGTCATGAATGAGTTGGGGCTGCCCGCAGATCGTCTGGAGGTAGAAATCACGGAAAGTGCACTTTTTCAGAATGCCAATGTAGCCCGATTTACGCTTAAAAAACTCAGGGATGAGGGAATAAAAATTGCGTTAGACGATTTTGGTACCGGTTACTCCAGTCTTTCTCAGCTTTGCAACTTCTCATTTGATAAGTTAAAGATTGATAAGAGCTTCATCGATACTTTCCAACACAATGAAAAAAAAGAAAAAATTGTACGTGCCATTATCTCATTGGCCAGTTCTTTGGGGGTAAAAGTCACCGCCGAAGGTATCGAACACACCAGTCAACTTGTGCGTCTACAGGATATTGGGTGTGATATTGGCCAGGGATATCTGCTTGGTATGCCCGCAGCGAAAGCGGTCCTATATCCGGTGGAATCCTTATTGATTTATAAATTTTCTCCAGAAATCGCTGAGAAAGAGAGCGCATAAAAACAGAGGGTATACCGCTGAGGTATTGGCAGTGTGCTGTGGGAGTATGAGGGGGAATCATTGAGGGTACGCTGCGCCCTTCGCTGACAGGCAGCGAAGGGCGGTAACATTAAAACTTAGTCCAACCGCCCTGTTCTGCGACTAATGCGACACTCTTAACTCGTGTCTTTGGCCTGAGCAGAGGGCCTGTTGAAACGCCAGGTGCCTTTCCTTTGATTTTAAATACCGAGACAATTTCTGTTAGTTGACGAGCCTGCTCTTCCAACGAGGCAGCAGCAGCAGCGGATTGCTGCACTAAGGCGGCATTTTGCTGCGTGACGCTGTCCATTTGAACCACCGCAGAACCAATTTGGCTGATCCCTTTACTCTGTTCGGTCGAGGCTGCGGCTATTTCGCTCATAATGTCATTTACGTTGCTGACTGAGCTCACGATTTTGTCCATCGCATCACCTGCTCGCGTCACCTGTTCAGACCCGGATTTAATATTTTTAACTGATTCATTGATCAGCACATCAATCTCTTTTGCTGCCTGTGCGCTGCGTTGCGCCAAATTTCTCACTTCACTGGCGACAACGGCAAATCCACGACCTTGTTCCCCTGCTCGCGCTGCCTCGACAGCGGCATTTAACGCAAGAATATTGGTTTGAAACGCAATACTGTTGATGACGCCAATGATATCGACGATTTTATGTGAGCTGCTGGTAATTTTCGTCATGGTGGCAATGACGCCACTGACAATTACGCCGCCCTGTTGTGCTTCCCGAGTGGCCTGGTTCGCCAGTGTACTTGCCTGGCCGGCATTATCTGCATTCTGCTGAACGGTTGAACCGAGTTGTTCCATGCTGGAGGCGGTCTCTTCCAGCGCCGAGGCTTGTTCTTCAGTTCGGGAAGACAAATCGGTATTTCCGACTGATATCTCACTAGAACCCCTGTAAATCGAATCCGCACTGTTGCGGATTTCAAACACCGTTTTGGCCCAGTTATCCTGCATCTTGTTAATATAAGGAATTAACTGGCCAATACAGTTTCTACCCTGATCTACGATGTTGTGGTCAAGTACGCCTTGTGCCAGAGATTCAAGATGAGCTTTTACTCTGTTCAAAGGTTTAACGAGAAAGTTAACCAGATAGCGGTCGGTTGTCACCATGATAAGCACACTGATTAATAACGCACTGACGAGGATATATTGACACCACACTAGCCATTGGGAAATCCGCTGATTTGCTTCTTCATTTAGGGATATAATTTTTGCGTTGTATTTGTCTATCGCTG
>NZ_JAZGQE010000308.1:0-2650 GCF_048593885.1 Yersinia sp. 1252 StPb PI
CATATCGTTAATAGATAATGACTTTCCTTTGTTCAAACCTCTCTGGTTGCCCGGCATTAGCTTTATTGCTGGTCATTATCACGTCTGCTATTCAAGAACTAACAATAGTTAACAGGTTAATTATATTCATATCGTAAGGATGAAATCTAATAAATGGACAATAAAGTGAGAGATAGAAGAAAAATAATAACCTCAATGAATAGAATTGCCATTGGTATCTTTATAGCATTAACAACTACGCAAGGGTATTCAGCAAAAGTTCGGGCGGAGGCAACGGTAACCCCCTCGGCTGAAAATGATATGCTATTGGATAAACTCAAGGTAGAAGGAGCGAATAATTCCCAGGACGGTGACTGGGTATATGATGAGCTGCACTCAGTCAGTGAAATCTCCCGCGAACAATTGGATAATCGCCCTGCCCGCCATGCGGCAGATATATTGGAACAAACCCCCGGTGTCTATTCCAGCGTCAGTCAGCAAGACCCCGCGCTTTCCGTAAATATCCGTGGGATCCAAGACTACGGCCGCGTCAATATGAATATTGACGGCATGCGACAAAACTTTATGAAAAGTGGTCATGGTCAGCGCCATGGTGTGATGTATATCGATCCAGAAATATTGAGTAGTGTTGTGATTGAAAAGGGAGCCACCAGTGATATTGGCGGTGCGGGCGTCATTGGTGGGATTGCCACCTTTAATACGGTCAATGCCAGCGATTTCCTCGAACCGGGCAAAGAGATTGGCGGTAAAATTCGCGCCATGACCGGTGATAATGGCACTAATTTTATTGGCAGTGCGGCACTGGCGCTGGGCAATGAATATGGTGATCTATTAATTGCTGTCAGTGAGCGCAATTTAAAAGATTATTGGCCCGGCAATAAAGGAAATATTGGTGGTCTTCGTTTTGGCGCAAAAGCCGCCCCAGTTTTAAGCAGAGAAGTTACCAATAACAAAGTTGAATTTGCCAACTATAAAATGAGCTCACAGCTCGCTAAACTGGGCTGGAATTTGCCCGCCGACCAACGGTTGGTACTCAGCTATTTGCAAACGCAAATAAATAGCCCCAATGCCAGTATGTTAATGCCGCTTGTCGATAAGTCAGATCCCTACCGTAGAATTAAAATGGGTTGGAAAAATAGCAGCGTAAGTGATGTGCTGAACCGTAATATAGGGTTGGATTATAGCCTCAAGCCAGAACATATTGCCTGGCTGGATGTGGCGGCTAAAATCTATTACGTTGATACCAATGATGAAACCGATACCCTGTGTTCTGATGCCGTTTTTTGTAAAAAGTTTTGGACTCAAACCCGTTTGAACACCCGTGGTTTACAACTGCAAAATACCAATTACTTTACCTTCGCCGACCACCATCAATTACAAGTCAAATATGGCCTCGAGTGGTTTAGTGACCGCTCCACCGGCAACTCAACTCACGAAACAATGCTGGGTGTCACCCCACCCGGCAAGCGCACCATGACCAGCACCTTTGCCCAGTTGAATTACGAACATGCCGACTGGCTGCGGCTGGAAGGTGGCCTGCGTTATGATCAATTTCGCTTAAAGGGTAATACCTGGATGCCGAGCAAATCTTACCTTGCCAACTATTCCCGTGAAAATCCATGCAACAGAAAGATACATGAGCAACATATTACTATTGAATCAAGACGGTGCTCCTCAAATAACACGGTCAAAATGAGCTGGGATGTGGATCGCCGTGAACAACAGCTTTCACCCACCTTGGCTATCGGTATCAAACCTGGTGTGCAGTGGCTGGAGTTTTTTGGTAATTACGGCAAATCCTGGCGGCCACCGGCGATGACCGAAGTGCTGGCGACCGGCAGTGCGCATGGTCACGGCTGGATTTTGCCCAATCCGTTTCTGGCCGCAGAGCATTCTAAAGCTTGGGAAGCGGGCATTAATATTCAACACAGTAATCTGTTTAGTGAACAAGACCGCCTGGTGGCCAAAATGGCCTACTTTGATACCCGCGTCAGCAATTATATCAATCTTGAATTATCCAAGACCAAACCACTGCTAGGTTCCGGTTCTTTTGCAAATGCAACCTACATTAATAATTTATTGGCAACCCGTTTTCGCGGTCTGGAATATCAATTAAGCTATGACATGGGTTTTTTTTATACCAGTTTAAATTATACCAGAATGATTGGTGTTAATAACTTTTGTTCTAAAAGGGCTTGGTTAGGAGGGGTAAAACGCCGTGTATTTACTAAGGATGATCAGTATCTTGTCGAAAATGATAAAATAAACAATATAATTGATTGCTTGGCGGGGAATAACTTATTTGGTTCTTCTGCTTATTTGCCCGGTGATCGTGGTAGTTTAACTTTAGGTGGAAGATTATTTGATAAAAAGCTGGATCTCGGCACCATTATTCGCTATAACAAAGGACATCAAGACACATCGGTTGTTAATAGCTACGGCCACGCTAATACCGCTTATGTTGCGGATTGGCCGAAGTATACCTTATTTGATCTTTATGCTAGCTATAAGGTAACTAATAATTTAACTTTGCGTAGCACAATAGAAAATATAACTAATCGCGCTTATATAGTCAGTTATGGTGATTCACTTTCTTTTGCGCCAAATCGTGGTCGAACTATTCAGGGCGGTTTTGAATATAAATTCTAGT
>NZ_JAZGQE010000309.1:0-2624 GCF_048593885.1 Yersinia sp. 1252 StPb PI
TTATATGAACTATTTTATCCTCAGCCAGTGCGGACTTATGTCTTTCTCTTTCAAAATACTATTGAATGATGTGCTATACCAACAGTCAGATGACTCAGTAATAAGGGTTTACCGTTCTATTCCCTCACTGATAAAAAATATGGATGGGAAACTCAAGCTGATGCTACTTGACATTACTGGATTCAAACATAGTGAAGTTCATGATCTATTAATTAAAATAAAGTCAGCCCACAATGTAGGGATTATTTTATTTTGTGACAACTACTCTGATCTGTCTAACCTCCCTAATATATATCATGCAGTCATATACAGAAAAAGTAATATTCCTTACATCAAAAAAACAATAGGGACAATATGTCACAACCGCTATGACGGTCATTTCATACCGCTTGATGAAGATAATCTGGTTAAAAATAAATTAACTAAACGAGAAAATGAAACATTACAATGTATTATATCAGGTTTAAATTCTGTTCAGATTTCAAAGAAGTTATCACTCAGTTATAAAACTGTCAGTGGCTATCGTCGTAGTATCTGTAGAAAATATGGCATTAACAACTTAAATGTTTATTATTTAAAATATAGAGAAGAAGGTCAGTAGCCGCACGCCTCATTAACGTAATAGGACATACACTACTGCAAAAGTAGTCGCTAATCGTGCTGGCTAGAGTATTAATGGAAAACTTTCCCATTTTTTCAAAGCTACCCTATAAACTGGTGTACCAATCTAGTTGCAAGATCGGCATTTTCTGCATCAAAGTTGGCATTATCCCCATCACAAAACCCATGATGGCTGCTGAATATGCGGCTATCAACATTAGGATATTTTTTTAGTTCACTTTGCAGGATTGTCGTATCGAAAGAAGCTTCATGTCGGGCAAGGATGACAAGGGCTGGACAAGGTGGCGCAATATCGCTGTGCTCGCGGATACGTGAACCGTAGTGGCAGACAACCCTTGCGCATAACCCGCTTCTGGCCGCAAGCCAGGCAAGCGTGGCTCCAACACTAAACCCTACAAGGATAAGATTGTCATACTGTGGCCGCAGTGTCTGGAGCAGAGTAACGATATGGGAGGTGTCAAAACCTACATTTTCAATAAAATAGCGATATGCCTCATTCTGCTGTGCATAGCTAAATGGCTCATCGCGCCCAATAAGATTGAGGCAATAAACGTCCCTCTCCATCGCATGATATTCATGACACACCCGCCTGATATGCGGATTAATACCATAAATCTCATGTAGTACTACGATGGCGGTATTACTTCCACATTTTAGCTCTAGCATTAGGCGTTATCGATTTCCGTTTTGTGCACCCAGGCTGACAAATGCCATTCGGCAGTAAATGGTAGGACACTCCGCACTGTCACTCACTCATATAGAGATTTTGTGCTCACTACATCATCGAAAGGTCACACAAAAAATAACTTTCAATATCAATTTATTATATAGCTAAACTATTTTCTACATCGTCTTCCAATCCTTGCGCTGATTGAAGACCAAAATGACTATTACGTCTCACATTGAGTAAAATCACCCCATGATTTGCCACTAATCCTTAAATGAGCAGCATAACTAACCAGAATTACAATTTACACTATAATAAACAATAAGATGCCATATACTGGCTTCGGTGATGTGAAGCCAGCATTACGCTAATTGAAAATAACTACTCTTCTGTCACTGGCATAAACTCGGCCAATTTCTGCTTCTGTTTACCCCGGTCATCCAGGTTAGCTGAGCTTAGCCAAAGCTGTATAGCTCGCCGAATCCCTGGCCATTCACTCTCGATAATAGAATACCAACGGGTGTCACGACTATGCCCTTTGGATACTTGTATTTGTCTGAAAGTACCTTCGTATTGAAATCCCAACCGTTCTGCCGCTTGAATCGCTGGCTGGTGCAGACTGTCACACTTCCACGCACATCGCCGGTATTGCAAAGTATCCAGCGCATAGGATAGCAAAAGAAATATTGCCTCAGTGCTGCATAAAGTACGTTTCATCAACGGTGACCAGTTAATCCAACCGATTTCTACCGCCCCATTCTCGGGGTCAATGCGTTGTAACGCGATAAAACCTACTGCTTTTCCGGTGGAGTAATTGATGACTGAATAAAAAAGAGGGTCCTTACTTGCACTAAGAGAGGCAATATAATGGTCACATTGCCTAATTGTGATGGGGCGATTAATGTGAAAGTAAGTCCAGTCACGCTCGTCATCAATGCTGTGCCAGGCTTCAAATAGATCCTTGCTATGCTTGATATCAATAGGTTCAAGGAGGCAATAGTCGCCTTTGAGGATAATCCGTTGGGGAGTTGTTCGAGGCAACCAGTCGGGTAATGATTTGCCCAGTGCTTGCCCATAGATATTTAATTCTGTCATTATAAATCATACCTGTGTTATGGAATTTATAAGGTTTCGGCAAGTTTTTGAAAAAACTCAGTGAATCCACCCTAAAATAATTTCACTTTGATCTTTAACTTTTCCAATCGTGCTGATTTCTCCAAGAAGAAAGTGATATTGGCCGTGCCCATAAATTCAAATTATTCAGAAAATACATCCTATTTTTGAATAATTAAGTCTTATAAATAATGACACTTCTTGATAATTTGTTATGTGATAT
>NZ_JAZGQE010000030.1:0-36880 GCF_048593885.1 Yersinia sp. 1252 StPb PI
TTCCAGTTGGCACCAGTAGGGAGCAGGTCAACCGCATTGCCGGAGATATGACGGCTATTCATGGTCTGGCTTTTACCAGTGGCCACCAGCTCTTTTTGCCGTTCTACCGTGCGGACACCTTCAATAACGCCGAAATCAACGGTCGATAGCTCCAGAGCGCGGCGAACCACTCTCACCAAGTCATCATTAACGCCTTTGAGGTTACCCTCACTCCGCTGGCTGAATCTGAAATTACTTGTCATTACCCTTTCCTTCTTCAATCGGCCGGCCCGTTACTTTCCATTTAAATAAGCTGGATAAGTAATCCGTACCGAGATAACCAATAATGACGCTCGATATATAGGCGAGATCTGTCGATAACCCGAAGAAATCAAGAACGTCCCGCACCGCAAACGCTATAGCGGCACACATCAGCGCATCGAGAAAGCATCTACGCCACGGCTTTTCGTTATACCGTCCACGTAACCAGGCAATAATCCCAGCGATACCGCCATAGCCAAATTCGAGGCGATGTGCGGCTATCCATCGGGTAATGATGTCCATAAGGTCAGGGTTGTTATGCATTTTCATATCTCCCCCTCCCATACGGGCTGGGCGTGTAGTTAAGGAATTTAGCCCACCAGTGCAGCCACTCATTATCAGTAATGTGTGTGTGGAGTTGACTGGGTGACTGGTGGGCTAAAACTGAAAAGGCCCACCGGAGTGAGCCTTAAAACACGTACGTTAACGTTTTCATGCCGTTAACTATAATTTGAAGCCGGTTACGGTTCCGGCGTCAACACCTACCAATGTGCTGACCGCATACCTTAAAAATGCAAAAGGCCCACCGAAGTGAGCCTTAAACTTGATATAAAATACAGATCCCGCCCAGAATACTAGATCGCGAATAAGATAGGCGAATCCTTGAATATCGCAAAGATGTCTTCACTTGGCGGTTTGGGGATTTTGGCTTTTTTTATCGCAATGATAGCTGCCTCACATAGCTCTGGATCCCCATCGAATGCTCTCACATCGACTAAAGTACCATCACGTAAGATACGGATCCGCATGGAGCAAGTTCGGCCTTTATACAAATCGGCATCATGAAACTCATGCTGAATTGCTTCTGTAATTTGCCTATAATAATACTCTACCTCTGGAGAGGCGTTTATAGATGAGCTTGATTCGTAAATAGACGGAGACGTCCCCGAACCCGCATGACGCTTGTCTACGCACCCTGTTATAGATAATAGACACACGCTAAATATCAGCGTAGGGACACTAAATAAAAAGTGAAATTTAAGTGTTCTCATTCCCTAAGTTCAACTCAATTTAAAATTGTAATTTTACAGTATACAGACACAATGTTTTGATAAGAATGAATAAAAAACCATCGATTCTAAAAATATAAATAATTGTAAGCGCCAGTTGCGGTTCAGATGTTAAACAAGGCTTTGAATTTGGTGCTGTGATAGCTAGCTTCACGGGTAGGATGACTGAGCCAACCATCGTTACAAAGTAACTATCACAGCAACATATAATTAACATTGTAATTATAAACAAAGAGTAAACATAACCATGCTTATAGTTGTCATATGTCACAAAACGACAAAACCCCGCCGAAGCGAGGTTTATTTGACTGGATAAGCGCTACTGCACAACCAACTCTTATCACACTAGAACACTTTATGCGTAGCGCACTAATCCTTTTTTATCATTTTCATGAATATGTTGGATTTGGGTATAAGGGTCCATCTCAAGAACAGCCCCCGTCATTGCTAAACAACCGTCTACAAAACCCTCCGCTACCTGCATCTGCTGGCGAACTCGGCCCTCAGATACTTTGTATCGCTTCGCTATCTGGCGCTTTGAAACACCAAGAATGTAATGTAGGCATATCAGCGAGAATTCATGCGTCAGTCGCCGTGCTTTTAGCTGACCTACGGCGGCATCAACGATCAGACCATCATCATCACAGCAAGATTCTTTACGGCTCGATGTAACTGGCAGTAGCCCCTTAAATCCCGCTGCTATAGATGAATAATCAGTACCGGAATTATCACGCGCCCAAACGCCCCAGCGGGCCAAAACTAAAGAAATGTCTCTCATGCTAAAGCCCCTATACCGATTGAACGATCCATAAAGCGGAATAATAGAACTATCTGGCTACCGTACTTCTCTTCCCACGCGCGCTGGTTGGCATGTAATTCATCGTGACAGTTGCGGCACAAAGGGAATGTGAATAGGTCATGAGCCTTAGTCGCCATTCCGCCCTGCCCGTGTCCGATGATGTGGTGAGGGTCACAGTCACCATTGCCGCAACCGCAGCAAGGTTGTGATTTAACCCATTGCAGGTATCTCCGGCTCTCCCAGCGCCGCAGTTTTGGCCTGAGCATAAAACCTGCTGGCGGCTCGGCATCAACTTTTAAGGCTAGCGCTGGCTTTACTGCTACTTCCGCTGGTGGGTTAGCTTTAGCCACTTTCTTGGCAACAACCTCTTGCGGTGCTGGCGACCAGGTAATATCACTCTCCTTTGTTCCACCAGTTTCGATCACTGCTGGTGGCATATGCAGAGAGGAACGGGCAATAGAATCCGGCAGCAGGTCGTAAACCTCGTTAACCACCGCCCACCAACACAATTCTGGCATGGTGAGCTGGTGACCCTCAGTAAAGCGGAAATAACCACGAATTGTCTCAATCAACCAAGTGATAAGGTTGGAAGTTGCTAGCTGATCTAACCGTGGGATGTTTTGCCCACTAAGCCGGTTGTCACATGCCCAACACAAGCGGATAGATTTCCCCTTATAGCTGAGCGTTGTCAGGTTCTTATCGTGATAGCTTTTGTTTGGGTGAACCCACTGGCACCCTTTTAACAGCCCCACTCGAGCCTCAAGCACTCGAGGGCCACCAGCAGCGCGGATAACCCTTTCATGTTCAAAGAATGGCAGCAGGCGTGGATCGTTAGCCAGTTGCTGATCGACAAAAGGCAACCTGCCGGCAGGAAGCGATTTAAACTCTTCCGGCTCACTGGCCACCAGCAACCGGCCCGACATGTAAGGCATCAGGTCCGGCCCCGGCTTTAAAAAGACGAGGCCAAGCTCACGCTGAATAAATGGAGTTAATAACGCCCTCATGCTGCTTTAGCCGTCATCATTAATTTAATGAGTTCAGCCACTTTCGATTCATAGAAATGTGGTTGCGTCTCACGTGGATTACCCGGACTGGTGAGGTTCTTGCCATAAAGCAGCCCTTTTGACGTCACTGACCAAAAGTATTTAATCCCCCCTTTGGCTTTTGGTGATGTGCTCGGACGGGATCGGCGTTCAACAATACCCAACTCGGCCAGACGACCAAATGCTACTGTCGTTCTAATGGGGATTGACCGAGATTTAAGTACCGTACTCAGTGCCATAGTTGGACGGCTTGAGCCGTCGACAGCATCAGAAGGGGCATCAATGGCATATTCAGGTGCTAGATTTGGTAAGCCGATCGCTTGCTGTAACTTTTGGCAAGCACCAAGAACGGAGGAGTTAGAGAGGTTTAGCTCTTTTCGCATGAAACCAAGAAGTGTTACACCGGCCTGCATTAGATCATTAACAGGTACTTCATGCTTACCCGAACTAATCAAATCAAAGGTACGTATTACTTTAAGGTTAAATACGGGACTAATCCACATTGCATAGGCGTAGACAATTTCACGACAAACGTAGGTTCCCTGATTGGCGCCACCGCGAATTGTGACTACTGATTCGATGCTCACATCTGAGCAACGGTCAATTTCTGCACGAAGGGCAATTATTGATTCGAGGCGCAAAAAATTTGATGGCTTATGCCTATCTTCACTACCAGAAACTACATGCAAATCATTCAGACAGTA
The DNA here is from genome assembly GCF_048593885.1 of Yersinia sp. 1252 StPb PI. Taxonomy (NCBI): domain Bacteria; kingdom Pseudomonadati; phylum Pseudomonadota; class Gammaproteobacteria; order Enterobacterales; family Yersiniaceae; genus Yersinia; species Yersinia sp. 1252 StPb PI. The sequence goes on from NZ_JAZGQE010000030.1 coordinate 3,857, forward strand.
ACGACCAGCATGATCATTACGTACAGAAACACCATCAATAACGATTAATTGATTCATAATTTACTCCACACATTAGTTTTTACCAGCCTATCCAATCCAATGTCCGCACACATGGAGAGGTGAATAACTGCACAAACACTGTACATCAATACAATATCAACGAGGAACATTTTTATTCACCTCACTGATAACTATCTCTATCTTCCCTCCCTTGATGATTGGTCCCCACTCAATCGTTAGCTTTTTTACCTGGCTATCATCAACCCACACACCCGCATGAGTCAGGGCATCCAAGGGCGCTTTCAGGAAATTATCCAGATCCCGCCGAACCAGATTGGGAGGGTAGAAAACGATAGCGACGGCAACCGGATCGGTGATTGCTTTCGGCACCCGCCGCAACTGCTCCAGAATGCAGGCCAATGCCTCAGACCGAAACTGACGACCTTTGACGCTGATAAGATGCCGACCCGCTAACGGCCCCTTGCTCGGGGCGCGCCAGTAGCTATTTACCGATGGTGGAAATGGCAGGGTTAGTTTCATTCGGCTTCCTCCGGTTCGAGCAAGGCCAAAGGTTTAGCATTCGGGGCTTGATCACCCCAAACGTCCCAACCGGGCGATGAAGTGCGCGCAAACAGTTCTATGCGACGAGCATTTTTGAATCGACGCTCGATCTGCTCACGGAAGAAATGAGGCTTACCAGAATGGATACCGGTATATTTTTCTTCATAGACAGTGTACTGATTGCGCTCAGTCTGGTTGCTGCAAACTTTGCCTCGAGTGAATAGAAGTAAAAACTCAGCGTCATTCATCCCCCATGGGCCAACAACACCGTGGCGACTGCCGGTGTGTTTCTTCTTTTCCCATACCTTATCGATACGGATGAATTTAAAGCCCCAAGCAGCACCGACAGTTAGTGCCTCCGACACCATGGCGCCCGTTACCCACATGAACAACGCAGAATTTGGACTGGCTATCCCACGAACCTGCATTGTGCAAAGTTCTGTTAAAGACATGGTGGAATATTCCAGACTCACACCACGATTGGGCTTACTTCCATAATGCCAAGGCGGATCGGCGTAAATAACATCGTAGAGCAGGGGTGGTAACGCAGCAGCAATTCGCTGACCGAGCCATTGCATGACATTAACAGCCATGCTGTTGCCGATCGCTTTATATCTTGGACCATCAGCCGCAGCCCGGCAGCAATCCTCAAGGCTCTTCGTCCGACCACCACGCATCAGATACTTCACATAGTCTTCTGCCATTTTTTCAGGGCGAATGGCGCGACCATAGGGAATGAGCGTGTGATCATCTGGCATGCCCTGTAATCGTTCACACTCTCGTGGGGTTAGGCGACGAACTGCCATCCCGGTAAGGATTGCCGGATATCCTTGACCAGGCTTACCGCCCCCAGAAGATACTGCGCCCGTTATTTGCCCATCCCCATTCTCTAATCGAACGGCTGAGGAACTATTTTCTGCAAATGCATATGCTATCGCCGGAGGTTGACCGCCATTGGCATTACTCTCACAGCTATTCCCCGCCCTAAGAGTGGGAGATATTTCAACTGAAGCATCACCGCCATAATCTTTACTACTGAACGCTATTGCTGGTACCTGATTACATTGCAGTGCACCTGTTACATGCTCATTAGCTCCGAGCGCTCTTGATGTATTACCGCCGGCTTGCCAGTTAAAAACCGCAAGATGTTCATGACTTTCCTGTGGTCTCGCCCTCAACACACCACATCCAGCCCCCCAACTCCCCGCACCAGTAGAGCTAAATACCTGAGGGACAATGCGGCCGGTATATGCATCTTGGCCTGTATACGCGCCGGGATGAGTATCAGAACATAGAGTTCCTACCGTATAAGGCAAACCATTACTATCGAATTTGCTGCTGATTAAATGTCCTGCTTGTGCTTGATTGTCGTCAGCACCACATGTTCCAACGCCGTTTGCAGTAAGGGCGGCAACTGCTTTCCCCGATTCTCTGCTCGGCGCAGAATCCCGGCGCAGGCCGTCGAACTCAAATAATATTTCTTCGGGATTAATGTCATCTCGAGCACTTGCGACAACGAACACACGGCGGCGGCGTTGGGCCACTCCGAAATATTGGGCGTCTTTGATGATCCATGCGATTGCTCTTTTGGGTCCAGACACATAACCAGCGTTCGTCCATTTTTTCCCTGATGGGACAAGTGGCTCATCTTCTCCGGCAAGTGCTGCAAGAAAACACCCGAATGCGTTGTCTTTGCTGCTGAGAACGCCCGGCACGTTTTCCCAGACGATGATTGATTCTTTTTCGCCACGTTGGCGGCGCGCGTCGTCGATTGCATCGGCTAATTCCACATATGAAAGAGTTAACTGGCCACGGGCATCCGCCAGACCATTACGCAGGCCAGCAACGCTGAACGCCTGACAAGGAGTGCCACCTACCAAAATATCAGGAGCTTCTACACTTCCGGAACGAACTAACTCGGCAATCTTAGTCATGTCGCCAAGGTTGGTTACTGTTGGCCAGCGATGTGCCAGTACTGCTGATGGGAATGGTTCGATTTCACTGAACCATGTAGCTGCCCAGCCAAGAGGTTCCCATGCAAGGCTTACTGCTTCGATGCCGCTACACACTGATCCGTATCTCATACTACTGCCTCCCCACCCACGCGCTGGCTGCATTCTTTCCATAGGGCGTTCCACTTATTGACGCCAAAACCATTCCCCATACCGCGCAAACCAAGTTTACTAGCCTCGTTGCTGACCATGGTTTCAAGTGGGGTTGGGTTACGAACGGGTAAGCCCGAACCAATGAACCGCATGTAGGCTTTATCGCGCAGAGTGGTATCGCCAGTCAGTAATTCCCCGCTCGCCTTAACCCATTTGCCATCTTTGCGGACTGGGCGTCCGTGTGCATGCCAGCGGCTGGCACCTTCAAGGTATCCAGGGAATTTAGTTGGCTGGAAAAGTGTTGTAGGACGTAGATACTCAGCCATATCCAAATCAGCAGCCCACTTCGCGTGGAGGTAATCAACCGTGAGTTTCAGCTCGGCAACAGTGAATTGCTCTTTCAGTCGGGCGCGGATGTTCTCCAGCGATGATTTGCTAGTCTGGTACCGAGAACCGGTGGTCAAGTTCAAGTGTTTTAAAACGTCTTTGGCCTGATCAGTAATTTCGACTTCAGGGTCGGTCGCCATTGGCGGCTGACAAGTAGGTTTTATACTTGATGGATCTGGTGTTGAATTTACTGACGGATCGCCCCCAGATTCTGGCGGGTCAAAAGTCCCATTATTGCCAGATTCTGACCCGTCGAATTTTGAGCCGTCAGTTTTTGACCCGTCAGTTTTTGAGGTGTCAGATTCTGACGCATGAGCAGCAGCCTTAAGTTTGGCAACATTCAACTGATAAACATTACTAGCGTTTCTGTTACCGGCACGGCGGGCTTTCTTGCTTAACCAGCCATCCGTTTCCAATTCAGCCAAAGCAGTACGAACGGTGCTCTCACCTGCCCCAATCTGCCGGGCAATCGTCGTCACTGACGGCCAGCACACACCCTCATCATTAGAGAAATCAGCAAGACGGGCCATAATCGCCACCTTTGATATCTTCATACCAGCAGCCGCACAGCCGTCCCATACATAACTGGATAGCTTTACGCTCATACATCCACCTGTGTAAATTCTTTTTTGAACCGCTTGATAGGCTTAGTTAATTCACCATGTTCGTAACCATCACGAAGGTAGATAACCTCGCCAGTCGTGCTGTCATAGCGAATGACGTGAACACGAACGCCGCGCTTATCGTTGTAATAACGATCAAGTAATTGGATTGGGTTTATAGTGGTTGAGCCGGGATTAGTCATACGCGGCCCCACTTACGGCGAACTACACCCACAATTCCCAGCGCTCTGCTGTGGTTGCACGGTTTCCACTGGCCCCTTATCATTCGTTCATACCGGAACGGGCTGACACAAACGCAACGCAGTTGCGGAATAGAACGTTTAGCCGCTACAATGTGCATGCGTTAATTACTCCACACGTTTAGTTAATGCACCCGACGCCTCTGTGCCGCACACGGAGGCGTCACCCCTTTTGTAAACAGCCTTTGATAAAATTCTAATCCCCTGAATAACTTGAATTAATTCATCAACACACTGGTCAAACTTAACCTCTTCCAAGTGGTCAATCTCTCCATCAGCAGTGTATTCAATAAATTTCTGATGCAATTCACCGTACTTAGCGCCAAACACTAAGAAGCGTTCGTGCAACTCTTCGTCATGTATTTGATCAATTCGGGGTAATTTGAAAAACAGGCCACCAGCTCGCTTACACATGGCCTCTGTGATATCAGAACGACCCGAAAAGAATTCCATGTCGACGGCCATACCTAATGGCACTACCTGCCCCGCTAACTGGCGTACTCGGTTACGAAGCGCGTTATCAGTGCCATTCTTGGGATCAAGTGTTTTTGCCATACCCTCATACTTGCCCGGAGTCTGAATGATTAACTGGTGTATCGCGTCGCTAATGTCTGGTTGAGTTGGAAAGTCTTTGTTATCCACAATGTTTCTTCCTATCTGGTGGTTTAACTCAGGCGGCTGGTGCCGTAGGCTTTTGATAGTCGGATGGGTCATATTTCAATTTCCCTTCCGTAATCTTTTCTGCTTTTAAAGCCTGCTTTTCTGGAATGATGTGACCCCATTGGCAAACGGCACTATGTGAAACACCAAGAGCAATAGCGGTTTTCGATGTGCCCTTGAAGAATTCAAGAACGTCAGTTTTATGCATAGTTACCTCCATAAAAGTAAGCATACTTACATCGTATATTCACAGACTACTTACGTCAACTGAATGTAAGATTACTTACGTCTTTTTTATATGGTGGATGCTATGAACACAGTTGGCGGGAGAATAAAATTTAGGCGGCGGCAGTTGAAGCTGACTCAAAAAGATATCGCTGAATATGTGGGAATCTCTGCATCTGCCGTAACCCAATGGGAAAGCGACGCTACCGGCCTGTCCAGCGACAGTTTACTTAAACTATCTTCATTACTAGAATGCGCACCAGAATGGCTTTTATCTGGGAAAGGTGAACTTGAGCCTTCGCTAAAAGTTATGGCCAGTAAATCCAAGCTTGTGCCTGTGATTTCTTGGGTACAGGCCGGCGCTTGGACTGAGGCTCTTAGTTCAGCAGGATCCCGATCTGAGTGGATTGAAACAACGGCTAAAATTTCTGATTCCGCATTTGCCTTAAGAGTTAAAGGTGACTCAATGACCGCATCTGGTTCACTGAGCATTCCTGATGGGTCTATTGTTATAGTGGATCCTGAATATGGGTTTATTGAAGATGTTAATGAAAAAATTGTTATAGCTCAGACAAATGGCAATCATGAGGCGACAATTAAAAAATTTGTTATTGATGGTCCTAACAAATATTTGATGCCACTAAACCCTCAGTTCAAGCCCATTGAAGTGGATGACACCTGCAAATTAATTGGTGTAGTGAAGCAGATAATCATAGACCTACAGTAATTACTTATATCTTCTTAAAACAGCCCGCGCTTTGCGGGTTTTTTTATGCCAAAACCTAAAAAGTAAGTTAACTTAATTTTTACCCTTGACTTTAAATGTAAGTTTACTAATACTGAATACATCAACAGCGAACAGGCAGGACGCCCACGAAGTAGCTGCCCGAGGCGAATGAAGATCGGGATGATTCGTTGAAGACTAACTATTGATGATGTTAAGGATGTGGAAATGGTACTTCTCAGCAATCACATATCCTTCTTCATTTTGACCGCAGTTCATATCGTATATTTTTTGGAGAATGCCTTTTCTTACCAAAGACTCGACTACTGCGCTGTGATTACGGAAATAAACAACATGCGTTCCGCGCTGAATGAATTGCCTTAAACATTCTTTTTCATTTGGCGTGAGTCTTTCTATTCGGGATGTAACGAAAAACTCTGAGGTAACTGATGAGAATAGCTTTGTTACATACCTTGTGGCGGATGAGATAAAAAAGCTAATACAAAACAATAGGATGTAATACATCCAGTGCGGCGGGATGATTTCAGGGTTATGCATATCGATCGCTTCTTTAAGCGACACAGGCAGAACAATGACAAGAATGATGAATATTAGAAGCATATGAACAATCCGGGCTAGGTCAATTTCCCGCAGGACGAAATGTAATACTTCCTGCCACCAGTTGTTGTTCATCGGCGTAAATCCATCACTCATTGTAGGGGTGAGAAGATTTTAACCGATTTCTCGCTGTAGGGGTACACGGGAAGCACTGCCGCCTGAGGTGTTTAAATAACCAGGCACTTATTTAAATGCGAATATGCAGTAGCTGCCGGTGGCATACGAAACACCGGATGATTCGCTTAGTAGGGTTAACAGTGTGGAGTGATCAGGATGGAAATCAGCAAAAAAGATAGCGATAAACTTGAAGGCAGGACATTTAACCTACCTTCCGGGTTTAAATACCAGGCTATTAATGAATGTGAAATAGCATTGATTCGTTTGTTGCTGGAGGACTCCAAAGAACTCCAGAAACTTAAACCGAATGCAAAAACCAACCAAAACATACGCCTCGCTGAGTCGATGCTGAGTAATCAAGCAGCCGTGAAGCGTGGTTATTACACCAGTAAAAGCCTTTGTGAAACGGATAATTAAAACAGGTCGCCTGGTTTTGGTGATAGCGGATCAAGCAGCGCCAGTGTTTGTTTGAAAATCAGTTCTTGTTGAGGTTCTAAATCACCACGACCAAGACGCTCTCGAAAATAAAGAATGTGTCCTTCTAGATCTATAGATGATGGCCCGCCATTTTCAGTAATTGAAGTTGCAAGACGCGTAATGGCAAGTTCCATAGCTTTAAGACGAATGTTTATATCTTCATTGTTCACAGAAAAATCCTCCTTGTTGTAGGGACTTTGAGGATACCACCGCCGCCTGAGGTGGAGAAGTAACCAGGCACACAATCGCATGAGCATTACACCGGATATATGGACTGCAGCTGTGTTACCACCGCTGGCGGCAAGGTGGTTAGGTCGCAGAGCCTGCGTAACGGCCCACGCGTCGTAAGGTGGTCAAATGTAGTGCTCAGCCGATTGTGGTTTACCAAAGAGCTAGCCTGTGCAATTGCAGCAGCCGGAGATAAGCGCCGGAAATCACATCCTTGTTCCATTGCTGTTGCTGTGTTTTTAGCGGCTGCGCCAGTTCTCAATCAACCAACACCAGGGGGGTGAGGATAATGTTCTGACAGGCCAGCCGCTCTTTTTACACACAGAGAAGTGCTCCGGGCGGGTTATCCCTTTAAACCCGTACAGTATAAAGCCCCCGGATCGGAGTACTTCTCTGTGTGTGGAGAAAATATGCGGCGCATGCCGCTTCATTGTGAGGTCTCAAAATGAATGAGCGTCAAACTAATGTAGCAAACTTTATTAGCGATCTAGATGGCGGTGTATTTGAACAAAAATACGGCGCTATTTTAAGTGATGTCGCCCTTGGTGTTAATAACACCAATAAAAAGGGAAAGGTAATCATCGAAATTGAATTTTCCGCTCTCGATGAAAACCGTGTCACCCTTTCTCATAAACTGAAATTCACCGCCCCTACAATGCGTGGTAATCGCTCAGAAGAAGATACGACGACTACACCGATGTATGTAAATAAAGGTGGTCGACTTTCTTTATTCAAAGAAGACCAAGGTCAGTTATTCACAGCTAAAGGTGAAACAGACGGTAAATTAAAAACCGTTAATTAATCACTCACTCTTTCCGAAACTTATTTTTATATTCCAATGGAGTTAATATGTCTCAATTAGATGGTTCAGCAATCGCACAAATTAAAGATTTAACGTTATCCGCTTTATTTACTAATGGCTTAGAGTCAACTGACTGTCCGGTATCTGTTTTACCAGAGAATGTAGGCGTGGAAAGTCTGGAACGTTTCTATGAAAACCGCTACCGTTTTCGCGGCAAAATGGAAACCACCAGTATCGACGATTTTGTAAAATATTCTTCTGAATATGCTGGCCCCGGCGTTCGCTGCTTCATTGATGCCGATAGCATGCAAGCAGTAAGTATTTTCAACCTTGGCACCCTTGTTTCTCCTGGTCATGCTGACAACACTGGCGTTATCGTTTTAAAGAAAACAGCCCCATTCACTGGGTTGTTAAACATCAATGAGCGTAAGCAGAGCCAAAAAGAACTTGCCGAATGGTTAGAAGATAATCGTGAATTCCTGACTGCCTTTGACGCAGATGGGGAAGTAATGAACGCAGTGCAGGCAGTAAATGGCGTTCGACGCATTACTATTGAATCGCTCTCTTCTTCTGATCATGAAGAGAATGATTTCAGCGGCAAGCGCTCACTGATGGAAAGCGTAGAGGCTAAGAGCAAAGACGTTATGCCAGCAGCCTTTGAATTTAAATGCGTACCATATGAAGGCCTGGGTGAGCGCCGTTTCAAATTGCGTTACAGCATTATTACCAGCGACAAACCGATATTAGTATTGCGGATCGTACAGTTGGAAGCTGTAGAAGAACAAATTGCAGCGGAATTCCGTGATCTGCTTACTGATAAATTTAAAGATGTCGAAGTTGAAACGTTTATCGGTAAATTTAAAGCGTAATTCATTAAACCTTAGCTTATTAGTATCACTTCAAATATCCCAGCAATGGGGTATTTGGCGGGGTATTACCTAAAAACCGTGTGGAGTATATTTATGTCTTATATCACGACTTATTCAGGACTGAACTTTGATTATTTAAAACCAGTTGCCAGCAGCATTTGCATTGATGATATTGCTCAAGCTTTATCGCATGAATGCCGTTTTGCCGGTCACCTGCCGAATTTCTATAGTGTGGCCCAACATTGTCTTTTAATGAGCTTTATTGTCGAAGAGCAATATGCCCTTGAGGCGTTGCTACACGATGCATCAGAAGCTTATTGCAAGGATATTCCCTCCCCTCTCAAGCGCTTACTTCCTGACTACCAGGCAATCGAGCGCCAAGTTGATTTGGTTATCCGTGAGAAATTTGGGTTGTCGGCGGAAATGGGTTTCGTTGTTCATTATGCCGATCTTGTCATGCTGGCCACTGAGCGTCGTGATCTGGATATCGATGATGGCAGACCATGGCCCATGCTAGATGGTGTACCTCCCTCAGACATTTCTATTACCCCGCTAACACCATTGCAAGCCCGTGCAAAGTTCCTGCAGCGATTCAATGAGCTAACCGGGGCCATAGCATCATGATGTACGGCCTGTTTTTACTCGTCTGCTACACCTTCCAGCCGTGCCAGTACGAGCCTCAGGGCTACGTATACCCGGATGATAAAAACTGTATAGCAGACATTCAGCAGCAAGGTCTACCACCTGAATATGAATGCCTTCCGGTGGATGGCGTTCTCTATGCGAGGAAACAGTGATGATCAAGACAATTACAGCAGCACCAGTTGAACGTGATAGCCATGGTTTCTGGACTCACCCTGATTATTTTGTACCTGCAAATGGGAGGGAGGTTGGCGTTGAAGGTGAATCAACGAAGCAACAGCGCCTTGATCATGCCAATCAGTTGATCCGTATTATTGCCGCCCATGGTCGCCGGTTCTTCTATGACACCAGAACGGAGAGAGTTGCCCAACTCGAATTAAACAACACCGGTAGGGTTTTTCTGATCGATGAATATACCGGTAAGCGAATTTATACCCACTTCGAAAACCGACACTGGAAAGGATTTAACCACGGCGGTACTTTGCGGTCGCTGGTCATAATGATGCGGAACTACATCTGTAAAGGTGAGCGCATCGATGCTTACTACTTGGGACCGGAAAACAGCAGTCTACGCAAAGGGAATATTTGGGGCTATCCAGAAGAGGCGATCGAGGCTGTTCGTAATGAAGCTGGCTTGTTACCAATCATCGAGCAGGAGGCATGATGGATAAGTCGATTTTAGATATGTGCTGCGGCTCCCGCATGTTCTGGTTCAACCGTGCCGATCCGCGCGCTGTATTCGTCGATATCCGTGCCGAAAGTCACATTTTATGTGATGGCCGTAAGCTGGAGATTGCACCAGACCTTATTGCTGATTTTCGTCAGTTGCCGTTTGCCAATAATACTTTCCAGATCGTTGTATTCGACCCACCCCACCTTACCCATTGTGGGCCTGAAGGTTGGCAGGGAAAGAAATACGGCATCCTTAGTAAGTCATGGAAAGACGACCTTACTAGAGGCTTTGCTGAGGCGTTCCGGGTATTACGTCCGGGGGGGGGGTACTTATCTTTAAATGGAATGAGGTGCATATCCCTACCCGCGACATTATTAAACTGTCGCCGGTACCGCCAATATTTGGGCATCCATCAGGGAAAAGGGCCAATACAAACTGGGTATGCTTTCAAAAACCAATGGATGATTTTGGAATCGATAAAACACCCAAAATAAATGAACAAGAATGCATATTTTAATCAAATAGTTAACTGGTCTATCAGCTGATAATTGGCGGTACCATGAACAAATTAAATGAACATGAATTACAGTCTATTTTTGAAAATTTCAGTGAATGCCCTGTTGTTATTCGTGCAGTAGAAGAGATGCTATCACTGCGCGAACAACTGGATGCGCTTAAGACATTACCAGCAGTGGCCCTCGTAGAGAATAGTGATTTTATGACCTTTGGCAAGCCGCGTAAAAAAGCTGTTCGTGAGCTTTATGAGGGGGCGCTGGTTATCGGTCAGGAGTTATTCACAGCAGCCAAGCCAGCAGAAATACCACGCCATATTTACTCAACGCTGGTAAATGAATTGCGTGACGTTCCTGCCATCGGTTGTAAGCGGGAATTAATTATTGGTGTGTTAAATCGTCACGGTGTTACTGCTGAGCCGGTGCAGTTTGATCCACCAGCAGCAAAATGATTTTAGTCACGGCCTGTGTGCGGCGGGCCTTTAAATAAACAGTGTGGGGTATGTATGAATACAACATTTTTGTTAATGGCTGAGTTTGAAACATCAACGATCCCGCTGTCCGATATTGCTGAGCGGTATTTCGGTATGAAGCCTGCAACAGCAGATAAGAAAGCTGGCGCTGGTGATCTGCCGGTTCCCACCTTCCGTATCGGTGACTCACAAAAGGCTCCCAGAATGGTGCACGTTAACGATTTAGCGGACTTTATTGATAAGCGGCGCGGCGAGGCAAAAACAGAGTTGGCGCGGATCAAACAATATTGATAGTGGCGAAAAACTTAGACCACCAGCACCCCAATAGCACCCCGTAAAATTGTAACTTACTGATATTTATTGTTAGTACGTCCCATCGAGCATCGGCGCGACGGAGAAACGTTGTAGAGGGTAGTGTGGCTTATTGGCCGGGGTGCTGGAAAAAGTCTGGGCTGCGTGCATTTACGGTGATTTCATCGGTTATTATTTCATCAAATACCCTTTGAAGTTGCCCGCCGAGCGAACCCTACAAAGGGATGGAATGACTAATTATACCATAGAAGCTGACCATAGCTGCCTGTGTGATAATTGAACTCTACGACTGATCGTTCTGTCATCGAATCCTGTGAATTAACAAAAGTGTGATACCCACCTTCCCCTCGTTTTTTCACCTCTCGGCGATTAACGCTAAATATGGTAAAATCAATTCAATTCAAATGCTGCGGGATGGATATAATGAAACCTATCGATGAGGAAAAGCTGCTGGCTCAGGCTGAAAGTCTGTGCCAACAACGTAACGTCCGGCTGACACCGCAGCGTCTTGAAGTACTACGCTTAATGGCACAACAACCTGGCGCAATCAGTGCCTATGACCTGTTGGATTTGTTGCGTGTGTCTGAGCCACAAGCCAAGCCTCCAACTGTTTATCGCGCATTGGATTTTTTGCTGGAGCAAGGGTTTATTCACCGCGTCGAGTCGGCTAATAGTTATGTGTTATGTCATCATTTTGAAGAGCCAACCCATACTTCAGCGCTATTTATCTGTGATCGGTGCAAAATAGTCACTGAACGCACTACAGTGGGCATTGAAGAGGCATTGGCACAGTTAGCAAAACAATCAGGTTTTGTACTGCGTCACAGTGTGGTTGAATCGCACGGTTTATGTGCTGAATGCGGGGAAGTTGAAGCATGCGAAAGCCATGAGCATTGTGACCATGACCACTCTATTGTCACTAAAAAGAAATAGCTGCGTACCTAATTGAAGTTGCTGCAATGTTAGCTGCTCTACAATTACTTTAGATATAAATCCCTGGTGGGTATATATCAGTTAATAAAAAGCAGACTGCCGCGAGCAATGCGACAGGGTAATAATTAATAAGGCACATCCTTGTGCAGACGCAGATATAAATACAGGTCAGCTAGAATAGCTTTTATTAAAAATAACCTCACCGCTTCAGTATAATTGGAGTTGATACACCAATAACAAGACGGGGTTGATTAACAATACATATTCTATGAAACGAGAAACCCGATTAATTTATATCAATATCAATTTAATTCCATTTAATGCTGTTACCAGCGATATTTGCTGTGGTCTTCCCAGGCTTTGACTTCTTTCTCGGCTTGCTCTTTCTGATAGCCGTATTTCTCCTGGATTTTACCCACTAGCTGGTCACGCTTACCTTCGATTACCGTTAAGTCATCGTCAGTCAGCTTGCCCCATTTTTCTTTCACTTTACCTTTAAACTGCTTCCAGTTACCGTCGGCTTGATCTTTATTCATAATATCTCCGTTACCTTGGGATTAGTCAGTTTATTTAATTCAATACGATAAACATTCTCTATTGAGAAAAACAACCACATTTAAATTAGTCACTCACAGTCATAATTTAAAATTAAACTTCGTTGTTTCGCTTACCGTACGAATAACTATAGCAGAGGATACTAGCAATTAAAGCCAGGATAATATTAATCACTGAGATTATAGCTATAAAGTAAAAATAAGCACTGATATTATTCAGTTAAAACAGTAGGTAATAACTTATTGTCGGAATCGTCTCAATCTAAATAACTTTTCCATACTTGGAGCTGTAGCAGGCTAGCTGTACTTGTTACTTGGCCCCTTCCCAGACATCACCTCTGAGAGGCCGCTGCAAGCAGCATTCAAATTTTCTCCCCGCAGATTTGTCATCCGAATCATCTACTTGTCGTTAGCATTGATCGGAATTAGCGAGCTTCTTTGCGGCTGCCTACCTGCAACGTCAATTATTTTGGGTATCTGAATCGTTTAATGGGGTCATTAATAATAAAAAGCCGCTCCTGAGCAGGAACGGCTTATCAGTTCAATATAAAACGCTAATGTTAGATCCAGTCGCCATTACGGATAACACCGACGGCCAATCCTTCAATGGTAAAGCTTTGTTCGCGCAGATCGACAATAATCGGTTGGAACTCACTATTTTCTGGCAGAAGCTGTACGATATTACCTTGTTTTTTCAAGCGTTTTACCGTCACTTCATCATCAATTCGTGCCACGACCACTTGCCCGTTACGCACATCTTGCGTTTTATGCACCGCTAATAGGTCGCCATCCAGAATACCGATATCTCTCATCGACATCCCATTAACCCGCAACAGAAAATCTGCACTCGGTTTAAACATTGATGGGTCTACTTTGTAGTGCCCTTCGATATGCTGCTGTGCCAGCAAAGGCTCACCTGCGGCAACCCGACCAATCAGTGGCAGGCCGTCTTCTTCTTCCATCAGCAAACGAATGCCACGGGAAGCGCCAGAAACAATCTCAATGACGCCTTTACGGGCCAGTGCTTTTAAATGCTCTTCAGCGGCGTTAGGAGAGCGAAACCCCAGACGCTGCGCAATTTCGGCACGGGTCGGTGGCATGCCGGTTTGCGCTAGGTGATCGCGAACCAGGTCATAAACCTCTTGCTGTCTGGTAGTAAGTGCTTTCATTCCGCCCCCTGTTTGTTTATACAGTCTTGCTGTGAGTATATACAGGTATGCGGGTGTTGGGAACCAAAGAGTGAATAAAAACAGGGATTAATCACAGCTTATTTCTGCGGCATTGTTCGGCATAACGTTAACCAGCATGCTGCCAAAGTACGGTTATCCAAACAAATAACGCTAACAAGATAGCGAGGAATACTGCCGCGGACCCCATATCTTTGGCGCGGCCCGATAGCTCATGGAACTCACTGCCAATCCTGTCCACTACCGCCTCAATCGCACTGTTAATGACTTCGATAATGATCACTAAAACCACGCTACCAATTAATAAAAGGCGTGCGATAGCATCTACATCCAGCCAGAAGGCCAGTATGATAGCGATTATGGCAGCAACAGCTTCCTGACGAAATGCCGCTTCGTTTTTCCAGGCAGCCGTTAAGCCTTTCACAGAATAACCGGCCGCTTTATAGACTCGGGCCAGCCCTGTTGATTGATTCGCCATGTTTTATTGCCTTTATCTTAAGTTAATGATGATTTTTGCCGCTTTCTGTTGTCTTATCACCACAGATCTCAAAACCAGTTTCTGGTATCCTTGCGACGAATTGCTAACAAGAGGCTTCATGTAGTTATGTCAGGTTGGCGTAAAATATATTATAAGTTATTGAATTTACCACTTAAAATGTTGGTAAAAAGCAAGGTTATTCCGGCAGACCCTGTGACTGAGTTAGGGCTAGACCCCTCTCGTCCTATTCTGTACGTTTTGCCTTACAATTCTAAGGCTGATTTGCTGACTTTGCGAGCGCAGTGTCAAGCACAAGACCTGCCCGACCCATTGATTCCATTGGAAATCGATGGCGTGCAACTGCCCAGCCATGTGTTTATCGATAATGGCCCGCGGGTCTTTCGCTACTACGCGCCTAAACAGGAATCGGTAAAGCTGTTCCACGACTATCTGGATTTGCACCGCAATAATCCCGAGTTAGATATCCAGATGTTACCGGTTTCCGTGATGTTTGGTCGTTCGCCGGGGCGTGAAGGCCACGGAACACCCCATCTGCGCGTGCTTAACGGAGTGCAAAAATTCTTCGCGGTATTGTGGCTGGGTCGCGATAGTTTTGTGCGTTTCTCTACCACAGTTTCACTGCGCAGGATGGCCAGCGAGCACGGTACCGATAAAACTATCGCCCACAAACTGGCTCGCGTAGCGCGGATGCACTTCTCCCGTCAACGCCTGGCAGCGGTTGGCCCTAGTCTGCCTGCCCGGCAGGATCTGTTCAAAAAGTTGCTGACCTCAAAGGCGATTGAAAAGGCCGTCGCCGATGAAGCGCGGACCAAGAAAATCTCCCATGAGAAAGCACAGCAAAATGCCATTACGCTGATGGAAGAGATCGCAGCCGACTTCTCATATGAAGCCGTGCGTCTCTCTGACAGAGTATTGAGCTGGACGTGGAACCGTTTGTATCAAGGTATTAACGTCCATAATGCAGAACGGGTGCGGCAGTTGGCGCAAGATGGCCATGAAATCGTCTATGTGCCTTGTCATCGCAGCCATATGGATTATCTGCTGCTCTCCTACGTGCTTTATCATCAAGGGCTGGTGCCGCCGCATATTGCCGCCGGGATTAACCTTAACTTCTGGCCTGCCGGGCCTATCTTCCGCCGTTTGGGCGCGTTCTTTATTCGTCGCACCTTTAAAGGCAACAAACTCTATTCAACGGTTTTCCGCGAGTATTTAGGTGAACTGTTCACCCGTGGTTATTCAGTTGAATACTTTGTTGAAGGAGGGCGCTCACGTACCGGCCGCCTGCTGGAGCCAAAAACCGGCACACTGTCGATGACCATTCAGGCGATGTTGCGTGGTGGCTCACGTCCAATCACTTTGGTGCCGATTTATATCGGTTACGAACATGTGATGGAAGTGGGTACCTATGCCAAAGAGCTGCGTGGTGCGACCAAAGAGAAAGAGAACCTGTTGCAGATGCTGCGGGGCTTGCGCAAGTTGCGTAACCTCGGTCAGGGCTATGTCAACTTTGGTGAACCGATCCCGTTGACCACCTATCTGAACACCAATGTACCGCAATGGCGTGATGCCATTGATCCGATTGAAGCTCAGCGCCCAAGCTGGCTAACACCGGCGGTAAATGATTTGGCCGGTAAAATCATGGTGAGAATAAATAATGCGGCAGCAGCGAATGCCATGAACTTGTGTTCTACCGCATTGTTAGCCTCACGTCAGCGTTCACTCACCCGTGAGCAGTTGCTTGAGCAACTTGATTGCTATCTGCAACTGATGCGTAATGTGCCGTATGCGAAAGATGTCACTGTGCCGGATAAAACACCGGAAGAGTTACTTAATCACGCCTTGAATATGAATAAGTTTGAGGTGGAGAAAGACAACATTGGTGACATTATCATCCTGCCACGGGAACAAGCCGTGCTGATGACCTATTATCGCAATAATATCCAGCACTTACTGATGCTACCGTCACTGATAGCCAGCATGGTGATGTACCACCGCCGCATTACCCGTGACGAATTGTTGCGCCAAATCAGTATGATTTATCCGATGTTGAAAGCTGAACTGTTCCTGCATTACAGCAAAGAGCAGTTACCACAGACGCTGGACACGCTGATAGATGAACTGGCCCGCCAGCAGTTGATTTGTGACAAAGGGACCGAACTAGTGCTGAATCCGGCCCGAATTCGCCCACTGCAATTACTGGCCGCCGGTGTGCGGGAAACCCTGCAACGATACGCGATTACCCTGTCGCTGCTCAGTGCCAATCCGAGCATTAACCGTGGGGCGCTGGAGAAAGAGAGCCGTATCATGGCGCAGCGATTGTCTGTTCTGCACGGGATTAACGCACCAGAATTCTTCGATAAAGCGGTATTTTCAACACTGGTCGGTACCTTGCGCGAAGAGGGTTATATCAGTGACAGTGGTGACGCGGTTCAGGAACATACGTTGGAAGTTTACAATATGCTGAGTGCGTTGATGACGCCGGAAGTGAAACTGACTATCGAGAGTGTCAGTATGCCAGCCGAAACCAGCAATCAACGGCCAGAATCCGAGGCAGAGGATAAATCGGAAGATTGATTCCTCAAGACGCTAAACAAAAATGGCCGGATTCATCATCTGGCCATTTTTTTGACTGTTTTCCAGAAACGTATTTACTGCCAATAACTAATCAGAATCCCTAAAAACAACACCAGCCCTACGTAATTATTATTCAAAAACGCACGGAAGCAGGCGTCGCGGTCACGCTGCACAATCATCTTTTGTTGGTGGATAAACAAGGCACCCGCCAGCAGGATTGACCAATAGAATGCGCCGCCCAACCCCATCAGCCAGCCGATAGCAACCATCAACACCAGTGTAGCCAGTTGCAGCAAACCTATAATCAGCTTGTCATGTTGACCAAATAAAATCGCCGTGGACTTAACCCCAATTTTCAGGTCATCGTCGCGATCAACCATTGCGTATTGCGTGTCATAAGCGACGGTCCAGCAGATGTTCGCCAGCAATAACAGCCAACAAACCAAGGGTAAGCTCTCACTCACCGCAGCGAATCCCATCGGAATTGACCAACCAAAAGCTGCGCCTAATACCACTTGGGGTAGATGAGTGACCCGCTTCATAAACGGATAAATCCAGGCTAACGCCAATGCTGCCAATGATAACCAAATGGTCATGCTATTAAGGGTTAACACCAGACCAAACGAGAGCAGTACCAATACCACAAACAGGATTTTGCTCTCTCGTTCACTGATAATACCACTGGGTAACGGGCGGGATGCCGTGCGTTTTACAAAGCCATCAATATTTCGGTCAGCATAATCATTGACGACACAACCAGCCGCACGCATAAAAAATACACCCAACACAAACACAATCAGTATTTTGGTTTCTGGGATACCCTGTCCCGCCAGCCATAATGCCCACAGCGTCGGCCACAATAGCAATAACGAGCCAATAGGCTTATCAATCCGCATTAAACGGCAATAAGCCTGCCATTTGGTCTGAACAGTACTTCCCTTCAATTTATCCATCTCCAAAATCTTACTACGGCTTAAACCGCATACAGTGGCGAGGCCGGTAAAAAAACTTCCGTCAGTAACAGGGGTTTGCCTGACAGACGCAGCAATGAGCGGCGCGCCCAAAGTTCATTCTGCCGCCCCACTTGAATATAATCACGGCTTAAATTGTCCCCACCAAATAAATAGCGCCCGAGTGGGAGGGTGCCCAAATCCACCAGCGCCCTATCCGGGCCAGACAGTGTCTGCTCGGGGATAACCGTGCGACCAAGCAGCCAGGGTTCATTATCACCACACAAAATGATTTCCCGTAGCCAATAGAGTTCGCTTACAGGTAAGTGTTCTGCATCTTCCCCTAACTCATTACGCGTAATAAAGCATTCTCGCTGGGGTTCGACATGGACTCGTTGGCAATATTGCTCAAAACGCCGGGTCATCGACCCCAATTCCATCAACCAATCAGCGATATCAGCAGGAAAATTGGGCTGGTCAATGGCACACCATTGGATAGGTTTTATAATTGATGCATCGCCGGTAGACATCTAGCTTGCTCCCTGCCGGGGAGAAAAGACTCTCCCCGCTAATTCGTAAAGAAGGGGACATTGTAGCGCAGATTGAGGATCCCGCGACATCAGGTTACTTTTTATTATGACCAACAAAGGACGTAATTTTATCGAATTGTTTTCTATTATTGATGAGTTAGGGGAACCCATCCCTTATAACGAATAATTGCCGCACCAGAGTTATCATGTCGACTGGACGACCTGAAGTACATCTCAAGTAAATCTGCCGCCTCTTGTCCAGAAAGGTAGGTATTGTCTCCCTGGGTGATCAGCTCAGGAGTCAAATTTTCATATAATTGTCTTATCTTCGGCACCATTGAATTAAGCTGTTCTACATTTATTAAATTTGTATCAAAAACGTATAATCCTTCTTTGTTGGCAGTTTGCACGATGGTAATAACATGCCCCCTCTCAGGAAAAAATAAAATGCTTTCACCGGGTTTTAAACTGCTAATTTCCGCTTTTATCGTCTGCAAATCGAAGGGATAGACAATCATTCAATTGATGATATCGGCGCAAGCTCAATCGCATGTCTTTTACATTCTCACTTAATCTTTTTCTTTCTGGCAAAAAACTAAATAAGTGAGTTTGAGATTTAAAGCAGAATTAACCACAACAGGGTGTCGCGAAGATAACCAATAGCAAAACGAGGCGTTGCGAGCGGCAGTAGCTGTACATAAGACCCAACGAAAAAAGGTGCGCCAAAGCGCACCAACCATCTAGCCATATTCGGCAGTGCCGGGATTTAACCCTTGCCTTTTACACTACCAATAAAGGTTTTTCGGGCTGAAGTTGAGCCCAAATGTTCCGCTTCGTTCAACAATTTCAGCGCCTTATCGACATCACCGGCTTTCACCGCATCTTTAATCGCCTGGTTGAAGTAGTTTTCAGTCTCACTCAGCATTGGCTCCGCAGGTTTTATCGGTGCGGGTACTGCGGCTGGCGTAGGTTGAACCGCGCTGCCTACCACGACTGGAGCCGAAGCCGGTGCTGACTGTATTAAGCCAATCATAACGTTGCCCATCCCCTGCTCAGCAGTGGCCTTGATTTTCAGGTTGCCTGTCGGGGTGTGTTTAGCGATTGGATCTGGAATATCCGGTACCGCATTACCGACACCCATGGCATAAGCTTTGGCTGGGTCCAGCAGCTTGGTGGTTTTTGCCAAATCGTCACGGGTGGTGTAAACCAGCAAATAAATTTGTTTCTGGCCCAGTGCCGGGGTCAGTTTCATCACCCCTTGCAGACGATCACTGGTCATAATGCCCGCTTTTTCATAAGTGAAATAGCTGGACGGATAGTAAGCAGCTGGGCGCATTTGCTCGTCCAGCACTAAAACGCTAGGGGAAAAAAGCTGATTATCAGTCACTAAACTGCTAAGTGTAATCTCCATCGATCCACGATCGGCGGGTAAAGCAAAAGCGGCAACAGCCCCTTCAACATTCCCTTGAGAGATTTGTGGACTCGCCGCAGTCAGTTTGATGTCCTGCGTAGTCGGTGGCACTAATGGCTGCCATGGTAACTGCTGTAAGGTGGCGGTACTGATCGTCGGCGCGATAGAAACATTCGCCGGAGAAATAGTTGACTCTGCTTGCACCGCCAGAGGTGCTGTAACCCCTAAAGCCAATGCCAGACAAAGTGACAGTAGATTCTTTTTCATTGTTATTACCCTCATACATTGAGCGTCAGCGCTAACTGTGCACAGGCAAGGTCGGCAGAGTTAACCAAATCCCCGTCATACTTCAAGCTGCATGGGCGTTGGCTGCAACTCGAATTATTTAGGGCATCTCACTTTTCTTGTTTAAACAATCAAACAGCCGCCCCAAAGGGCGGCTGCATCATGCTGTTACCACCAAGCTTCGAATTGCGCACCAAAGGTGACTTCGTTGCTCTTACCGCGGCTATCAGTACCGATAGTCCCGTTTTGTGCCAGACCGTTGTCCGCGCTACCGCTGACATCGTTATAGCCCCACTTCTCATCCCAGTTGGCATAAGTTGCGAAGACACGAATTGCCGGGCGTGACCAGATGCTATCGCCTGCCTGCCACTGTTGTGCCAGGGTCAGTTTGTACTGGCCGTTACGGTCACCGGTACGTTGTGACTTAACATTGTCGTAGCCTGCTTCCAGCAAGGTACTCATGATTGGGGTCCATTTGTACATCGGACGCACCCCCACGCTGTACCAAGTGGTGCCGTTTTGGTTGTCCCAGTCAGTGTCCTGATACAACGCGACGTACATCATGTCCCACTTCTCAGCCAGGTTGATGGCACCGTGGTCGATAACACGTAATCTGTTACCGTTGTTATTAACGTTTGCACCTTCAGAGTGACCTGATTGTGATGATGTCATTGAATCTGTTGCGTATTGCACCACGAACTTGTTAAAACCACCCATCATGCTTTGGGTATGTTCAACCGTCAGCATGACACCATCTTTAGAGGCATCAGGAGCTAACGCGTAGTCGTCCTGAGTATTGGCGCGGCCATAATCCACACCAAACTCCAAGGTGCCGCCTGGGTTAGTTTCTAAACCGGCTAAACGCACATCGAACACATCATTAGCAGTGTGGTCAGCATCTTTACGGGCATTATCGATCCAGGCACTTGAACCACCCGCTTCTGAGTTACGGGTTGCTGCCAGAGATAACTTACCGAAGCCCAGATCAATAGCTTCTACACCTGCACCTGGACCTGAAATATCCCAGTAGTAGAAGTCAATCATATGGACGTCATGACGTTGATAGAAGCGTTTACCGGCCCACATGGTGGAACCCGGTAACCATTCGATCAGGTTTTTACCCTGCACGTTAGCCTCACGGAATGCAGGAGATGTTGACTCCCAGTCATTCTGTTGTGAAACGGAATACGCCACGTTGGTATCGAAGTAGAAGCTCTTGTCGCCTTCTTTCCACAATTCCTGGCCTAATTTAATTTCCGCATACGTTTCACACTCGTTACCCAGACGGTATTTACTTTGGGCGCCAGTGGCTTTGAAACATTGCTGTTCGCCACCGCTTCCTGTCCAACCGATACCGGAACGTGCATACCCGTGGAAATCAACGGCCATAGCTTGAGTAGAAAGAACACCAGCGGCAACAGCCAGTGCTATCGGTAACTTGCGCAGAGTAGTCATCAGTAATCTCCTGTTATATTTGCCTGTCGGCATGCGTGCTTTACATTCTGCTGTGGCTAGACGCCCAGTTCCTGGTACAACCGCTTACACGCAGTGCCGTCCTCACGGAACAGATGACAGCGTTGCGGCGGCAGGCCAATAGCGAATGTTGCACCTTCTTCTACCAGCACCACGTCGTTCTGGCGGTAGACCAGGTTCTGACGTATTGCCGGGATTTGGATGTGAATTTGAGTTTCATTACCCAGTTGCTCTACCACCTGAATCTCACCTTCCAGCGTGACTTCAGAGGCACTGCTTGGCAGCAGATGTTCCGGGCGAATACCCAAAGACATATTTGCACCGACCTGAACCTGAGTACCTTCCACCGGCAGCCACACTAACTGGCCATTTGGATTTGGCAGTTCAATCTGTACCTGACGAGGTTCAACGGCGGTCACTTTAACCGGTAAAAAATTCATTTTTGGCGAGCCGATAAAGCCCGCAACAAAGCGATTAGCTGGGTAGTGATACAGCTCCAGCGGCTTGCCGACCTGCGCAACATTGCCGGCATCCAGCACCACAATCTTGTCTGCCAGCGTCATCGCTTCCACTTGGTCATGGGTGACGTAAATCATGGTGCGTTGCAGGCGCTTGTGGAGGCGCGAGATCTCAATGCGCATCTGCACCCGCAGTGCCGCATCCAGGTTGGACAGGGGTTCATCGAGCAGGAATACATCCGGCTCAGCGACCAGTGTCCGGCCAATTGCCACACGCTGGCGTTGACCACCGGATAGCGCTTTTGGCCGCCGGTCCAGCAGGTGAGCCAGTTGCAGCACTTCGGCTACCTGATTCACCCGTTGGTTAATTTCGGCTTTCTTCGCACCCGCCAATTTCAGGCCGAACGACATGTTCTCTGCTACAGACAGATGGGGATAAAGTGCATATGACTGAAACACCATGCCAATACCGCGTTCAGACGGCGGCACTTCGTTCATCCGCTTGCCACCAATCAGCAACTCACCCGAGGTTATGTCCTCAAGACCGGCAATCATCCGCAGCAGCGTTGACTTTCCACACCCTGATGGGCCAACAAACACCACAAACTCACCGTCATCGATTTCCAGATTGATATCTCTGGAAATCACCGCCTCACCAAAGGCCTTATAAACGCCGCTCAGCGTTACATTAGCCATCTGTTACTCCTTTGCTTACGCAAACAACTTTTCATATGAACCTGAATGAAGAAAAATGGCGGAAGCAAACCCCGGCATAACCCATCGATTACTCCCAGCCCCTGATGACTCTCGCACTGCGCGTCGTACCGCCATGCTTAGAGCAGGTTGCCTCGGACGACGTCGCGGCCTGAGTATAGGGCTGCACATTGCTTAACGCTTCAAGGTGCTGATCTGTCTGGGTGATAATTAACCGAACAACCACATTTTGTTGGCGACGGTGTTTCAATGCTGCCGATAGTGCGCGAGTGGCACTATTTGGTAATCATCCGTAACAAAGTTTTTCATGGGGGAGGAGATGGGAGGATGAGGGAACGACCCGCGTGGGCAGAAGTTCCACTGGAAAGACAAATACGTGATCTGGCTTGCAAATTTCGACCTGCATTATTGTGTCTGACACCACAGAATAGGCAGCAGTGTTAACTGGGTCACAATAACCTGCTGGGGGGCGTAGAGGGGGGGAGGATGATGGTGTATCCGGTTGTGACTCAATATGTCGGCGTAGTGTTTTGGTCAGTGTAATAAATAATTTGCAGCCCAACATTTTTGCAGCGCTGCCACACCCTCCTCACTTAGTGATTCACGGCTACACCAGCCTGAAAATGGGCTACAGAATTCGCAGCTAATGATTCACAAGAAAGTCGATACCCACAAAATTGGATAAAAGGATTGGATTATGACTCGCAGCTTCACAAAATCCGGCATTGGTAAGACCGCACGTGTTTTGGCTCTTTCAGCATTAGCCACGCTGGTGCTCTCTTCCTCTGCTTTTGCCAAGATTGAAGAAGGTAAACTGGTTATCTGGATCAATGGCGATAAAGGTTATAACGGGTTGGCGGAAGTCGGTAAGAAGTTCGAGAAAGATACCGGCATCAAAGTCACTATCGAGCATCCAGATAAATTGGAAGAAAAATACCCGCAAGTGGCTGCCACTGGCGATGGCCCGGATATTATCTTCTGGGCTCATGACCGGTTTGGCGGTTACGCACAATCCGGTTTACTGGCTGAATTGCACCCTTCTAAAGCCTTCCAAGACAAACTGTTCCCGTTCACTTGGGACGCCGTTCGCTTTAATGGCAAACTGATTGGTTACCCGGTCGCGGTTGAAGCACTGTCGCTGATTTACAATAAAGACTTAGTGAAAGAAGCACCAAAAACGTGGGAAGAAATCCCAGCGCTGGATAAAACCCTGCGTGCCAATGGCAAGAGCGCCATCATGTGGAACCTACAAGAACCCTACTTCACCTGGCCGGTTATCGCCGCTGACGGTGGCTATGCCTTCAAACTCGAAAACGGTGTATATGATGTGAAAAACGTTGGCGTGAACAATGCTGGCGCGAAAGCCGGTCTACAATTTATTGTCGATTTGGTGAAGAACAAGCACATCAATGCCGATACAGATTACTCCATTGCAGAAGCGGCCTTCAACAAAGGCGAAACAGCAATGACCATCAATGGCCCATGGGCATGGTCCAACATTGATAAGAGCAAAATCAATTACGGTGTGACCTTGCTGCCAACCTTCCACGGCCAGCCATCCAAACCGTTCGTCGGCGTGTTGACTGCCGGTATTAACGCCGCCAGCCCGAATAAAGAACTGGCAACTGAATTCCTGGAGAACTACCTGTTAACTGATCAGGGTCTGGCTGAAGTGAATAAAGACAAACCTCTGGGCGCAGTAGCACTGAAATCATTCCAGGAACAACTGGCAAAAGATCCACGCA
This sequence comes from Yersinia sp. 1252 StPb PI, assembly GCF_048593885.1. Classification (NCBI taxonomy): domain Bacteria; kingdom Pseudomonadati; phylum Pseudomonadota; class Gammaproteobacteria; order Enterobacterales; family Yersiniaceae; genus Yersinia; species Yersinia sp. 1252 StPb PI. Next base: position 28,417 of record NZ_JAZGQE010000030.1, read on the forward strand.
TTGCTGCCACCATGGATAACGCCACCAAGGGTGAAATCATGCCAAATATTCCACAAATGGCGGCTTTCTGGTATGCCACCCGCAGTGCGGTACTGAACGCCATCAGCGGGCGTCAGACAGTTGAAGCGGCATTGAACGACGCAGCAACGCGTATTACCAAATAACAGTTTCACCTGCAAAAGGGCACGATTCGTCGTGCCCAACACCACTTGCTGCAACACGATAACCATACTCAAAGTAATTGACGTTGCAGCAAGGCAGCCAATGAACGACAAGTTAGCTGAAACTAATTTGAACAGCATTTTATGCTGGCCCGTAGGGTGAGCCTCAAAGAGGCTTATTAATCCCGATAAGCTTACACAAGTAAGTAATTCGGGTGAGCGAGAGCAGCTAACACCGCTGCGACTTCAAGTACGAAGAGTATGAAGGGAGTTTTATGCAGTTATCCCACACCGAGTTCGAAAGTCATAAAAAGAAAACCGCCTGGTGGCAAAGTGATGTGCTTAAATGGCTGATTATCGGCACATTAAGCCTATTTACCTGCTATTTGATTGTGTTGATGTATGCTCAGGGTGAATATCTTTTTGCCATCGTGACGCTAATTTTGGTGAGTCTGGGGCTGTATGTCTTTGCCAATCGTCGCGCCTATGCCTGGCGCTATGTTTATCCCGGCGTGGCAGGTATGGGGCTGTTTGTGCTGTTCCCACTGATTTGCACTATCGCCATCGCTTTTACCAACTACAGCAGTACCAACCAATTAACCTTTGAGCGTGCCCAATCAGTATTAATGGATCGGCAGTTTCAGACCGGTAAAACCTTTACCTTTGGCCTTTATCCCAGTGATAACCAATGGCGTTTGCAGCTTACCAACCCTGATGACAGCTCTGTTCTGATTTCCGCGCCTTTCAGCCTTGATACGACGGGTGAGAAAAAAGTCACAGTCGCCCCCACCAGCACTGAACAGACCGGCGAACGCGCGTCACTGCGTATCATTACTCAGAATCGCCAGGCACTCGCTGAGTTGGTGGCACTGCTGCCCAGTAGTGGCGAACTGCGCATGAGTTCACTGCGCCAGTTTTCAGCGACCAGCCCGCTCTATAAACTGGGCGCTGACGGTAAAGAGCTGCTCAATCAGCAAACCGGGGTTATCTATCGGCCAAACCCTGATGTCGGTTTTTACCAAGCCATTAACGCCGACGGCCAGTGGCAAAACGAAAAACTCAGTCCTGGCTTTACCGTCACTATCGGCTGGAAAAACTTCCTGCGGGTGCTGCATGATGAAGGGATACAGAAGCCTTTTATCTCCATCTTTATCTGGACCATTATTTTCTCGCTACTGACCGTAGTACTGACCGTTGCCGTCGGTATGGTTTTAGCTTGTGTGGTGCAATGGGACTCGTTGAAAGGCAAAGCGGTTTATCGCGTGCTGTTAATACTGCCCTATGCGGTACCATCGTTTATTTCAATCTTGATTTTCAAAGGGTTATTTAACCAAAGCTTTGGTGAAATCAACCTGATGCTAAGTAGCCTGTTTGGCATCAAGCCCGCCTGGTTCAGTGACCCCATTACCGCGAAAAGCATGATTTTGATCGTCAACACCTGGCTCGGCTATCCCTACATGATGATTCTGTGCATGGGGCTACTCAAAGCGATTCCCGAGGACTTATATGAAGCCTCGGCAATGGATGGCGCAGGCCCGTTCCAGAACTTCTTCCGCATCACGTTGCCACTGCTGATTAAGCCGCTGACGCCGCTGATGATTGCCAGCTTCGCCTTTAACTTTAACAACTTTGTGTTGATTCAGTTATTGACCAATGGCGGCCCGGATATGATTGGCACCACCACGCCAGCAGGCTATACCGACTTGCTGGTCAGCTACACCTACCGTATTGCCTTTGAAGGAGGCGGCGGCCAGGACTTTGGCTTGGCGGCAGCGATTGCCACCCTGATTTTCATTCTGGTCGGCGCGCTCGCGATACTGAATCTGAAAGCCAGCAAAATGAACTTTGACTAAGGAGGAGATGCAAATGGCAATGGTTCAACCTAAATCCCAGCGTTTGCGTCTATGGGGCACTCATTTTCTGATGTTGTGCTTTATCGCGCTGATTATGTTCCCGTTGCTGATGGTGATTACCATCTCGCTGCGGCCTGGTAACTTTGCGACCGGTAGCTTGATCCCGGATCAAATTTCATGGGAACACTGGAAACTGGCACTGGGTATGAGTGTGACTCATGCTGATGGCAGCGTAACCCCACCACCATTCCCGGTGATGTTGTGGTTATGGAACTCCATCAAGATTGCGGTCATTACCGCCATTGGGATTGTCACGCTCTCCACTACCTGCGCTTACGCCTTTGCTCGCATGCGTTTTCGCGGTAAAAGCACCCTGCTGAAAGGCATGTTGATCTTCCAGATGTTCCCAGCAGTGCTGTCGCTGGTGGCGTTATATGCATTATTCGACCGTATCGGGCAGTATCTGCCATTTATCGGGCTGAATACCCACGGCGGGGTCATTTTTGCTTATATGGGCGGTATTGCCCTGCACGTCTGGACCATCAAAGGCTATTTCGAAACCATTGATAACTCGCTGGAAGAAGCCGCAGCACTGGATGGCGCGACCCCATGGCAAGCTTTCCGACTGGTGCTGTTACCCCTGTCGGTGCCGATTTTAGCCGTGGTGTTTATTCTGTCGTTTATCGCCGCTATCACCGAAGTCCCGGTGGCATCGCTGCTATTGCGTGATGTGAACAGCTACACGCTGGCAGTGGGTATGCAGCAATATCTGAATCCGCAAAACTATCTGTGGGGCGATTTCGCCGCTGCTGCGGTGCTGTCTGCCATTCCCATCACCGCAGTCTTCCTGCTGGCACAACGCTGGCTGGTAGGTGGCTTAACGGCAGGTGGGGTGAAGGGTTAACGATATCATCATTCAAAATTTCATCACCCAATACCCAAAGTAATTGGAATTGTAGCAAGGCAACAAACGAGTGACTAATCGGTTGAAAACCGATTTGAACAGCATTTATGCTAGCCCGCAGGGTGAGCCTCTTTGAGGCTCATTAATCCCGATGAGCTGACTTAGGTCAGTGATTCGGGTGAGATAGTGCAGTAAACAAAGCTACAATTTCAAGTAAGAAGGGTATTTTTCCCTCTGGTACTGTGTCTTTAGGGCGGCCGTAATGGCCGCCATTTTTATTCTCTTTTTAATCTTTCGGTATTCGCCAAATACAAGGTCACCACCAGCAACAATATCGAACCGGAATAAATTAACGTATCGATCGGGTTTTCATGATCAACGATGATCAGGCGGATAATCGCAGTGATCCCGATATAGATAAAATAGCGCAACGGGAAGTGATAACCCGACTCAAAATACTTAACAATCAACGCAATAAACTCAAAGTACAGGAAATAAATTACAATCCCTTCAATCAGCATGTAAGAAGATGCATCCTGATTATTGACGAATAAGACCTTACCAAGATGGAAAGTTTCTTTTATCAAAAAGACCACCAAAATAGCGGCCAATGCAATCAACCCCACATTCAGTAAACGCTGTAGATTTTTGGCTATCCATTGAGAACGCGAATTTTTGGCCATAAATACTCCCATTGAAAGTAGGTGAAATAATCCGGGCCGAAAAAAAGCCCCTTACTGGGTAAGGGGCTAATAAGCACGGATCAAAGAGCTTAAGCCCGCAAGCTTAACGCCAGTTCTTGAAACGGTTAATCAACGCATTGGTAGAACTGTCATGACTGGTTACGTTTTTATCATCTGCCAGTTCTGGCAAGATACGGTTAGCCAGTTGTTTACCCAGCTCCACACCCCATTGGTCGAAGGTATAGATATTCAGGATAATCCCTTGGGTGAAGATCTTGTGTTCATACAGCGCAATCAATGCACCCAGGCTGAACGGCGTAATTTCACGCAGCAGGATGGAGTTGGTTGGGCGGTTGCCTTCAAACACTTTAAATGGCGCGACATGAGCCACTTGCTCAGGGGTTTTGCCTGCCGCAGCAAATTCAGCTTCAACTTCTGCCAGTGATTTGCCAAATGCCAGTGCTTCGGTCTGGGCAAAGAAGTTCGACAGCAGCTTGGCGTGATGATCACTCAGTGGGTTATGGCTGATAGCCGGTGCAATAAAGTCACAAGGAACCAATTTGGTGCCCTGATGGATCAACTGATAGAACGCATGTTGGCCGTTAGTACCTGGTTCACCCCAGATAATAGGGCCGGTCTGGTAATCAACCGGATTACCGTTACGATCCACATACTTGCCATTAGACTCCATATTGCCCTGCTGGAAGTAAGCCGGGAAACGGTGCATGTACTGATCGTAAGGCAGGATAGCTTCGGTTTCTGCGCCGAAGAAATTGTTATACCAGATGCCGATCAATGCCAGCAGGATTGGTAGGTTGTGCTCCGCAGACGTTTCGGCGAAGTGTTTATCCATGGCATGCGCACCACTCAGCAGTTGTTCGAAGTGTTCGAAACCAACCGACAGCGCGATAGATAAACCAATGGCGGACCACAGAGAGTAACGGCCACCAACCCAATCCCAGAATTCAAACATATTGTTGGTATCAATACCAAACTCACCCACAGCTTTGGCATTGGTCGACAATGCAGCAAAGTGTTTGGCGACATGTTCCACAGAAACCGCAGTAGACAGGAACCAGTCACGCGCACTGTGGGCGTTGGTCATGGTTTCTTGGGTGGTGAAGGTTTTTGATGCCACCAGGAACAGCGTGGTTTCTGGGTTCAACGGTTTCAACGTTTCAGCAATATGGGTGCCGTCAACGTTTGAAACGAAATGCATATTCAGATGATTTTTGTACGGGCGCAGTGCTTCAGTCACCATGTAAGGGCCGAGATCTGAACCGCCGATACCGATGTTCACCACATCAGTAATCGCCTTGCCGGTATAACCTTTCCAGTCACCGCCAATTACGCGGTCACAGAACTGTTTCATTTTAGCCAGCACTGCATTCACTTCTGGCATCACATCCTTGCCATCCACCACAATCGGAGTGTTACTGCGGTTACGCAAAGCAATATGCAGTACCGCGCGGTCTTCAGTGCGGTTGATTTTTTCACCGGAAAACATGGATTTAATTGCACCGGCCAGATCAGTTTCCTTCGCCAGAGCTTGCAGCTTTTCCATGGTTTCGCTGGTAATGCGGTTTTTGGAGAAATCCACCAGCATTTGATCATTAAACGTGGCTGAAAACTTGTTAAAACGCTGGTCGTCCTTGGCAAACAGACTGCTGATGGTGACATCTTTCATCTGCTCAAAGTGTTGCTGTAACGCTTTCCAGGCAGCGGTTTGACTAGGATTAATATTTTTCATAGCGGCGCTCTTCTAGGCTTAAGGATAATGAAACGAATGGGTTAATTGTATCCTGTTCGGGTGTGATTGAGATCTCTTTTCTTGCGATAGGTGTTATCTCTCGAAACAACACTTGATCTCATCCCTGTTTTCGCAGTGTGTCATTGTCTAACAGTATCTATTGCCAAAGTAATAGTAGTGGCAGGTAGGCGATAAGAGAGTAACAAATCGGTCGGGAACCGATTTGAACAGCATTTATGCTAGCCCGCAGGGTGAGCCTCAAGGATGAGGCTCATTCATCCCAATGAGCTTACTCGGGTAAGTGAACGTAACTAACACTCCAGCAGCTTCAAGTACGAAGGGAATAGTCAATTTAGTGATATCACAGCGCATATTATTAAAGATGAAAATACCTCATAGCCATTTCATTGACAGAAAGTCGATAACCCGTTATTTCCTTGTACAGAGATAAATACTGATGACCCCCAAGATGGCATCCCTGATACGAGGTTTTTTTAGATGATTCAAGCAGCACCCCAGCAGAGCCGCAGCGCCCCTTCTGCGACCGTGGTTGCCAAATTTGGTGGCACCAGCGTGGCAGACTTTGATGCCATGAGTCGCAGCGCCGATGTGGTTTTATCGAACCCGGACGTTCGTTTGGTTATCTTGTCAGCTTCGGCTGGCATTACCAATCTGTTGGTCGCCCTTGCCGATGGCTGTGAACCTGAAAAGCGTGAACTTCATTTAGCAGAAATTAGTCGAATTCAATCCGATATTCTAGCCAAACTCGGCAATCCGGTGGTTATCCGCGATGAAATTGAACGCATGCTAGAAAACATCGCCATGCTGTCTGAAGCAGCCAGTCTGGCAACGTCTGCGGCGTTAACCGATGAACTGGTGAGTCACGGCGAATTGATGTCTACACTGCTGTTTGTCGAGCTAATCCGCCAGCGTCAGGTGGCAGTGGAATGGTTTGATGTACGTAAAATCATGCGAACCAATGACCGTTTTGGTCGTGCTGAACCGGATACCCATGCGCTGTCTGAATTAGCCCAAACGCAATTGGCCCCGCGTATCGCGCAGGCCATTGTTATCACACAAGGTTTTATCGGCAGTGAAAGCAAAGGGCGCACCACTACCCTTGGCCGTGGCGGTAGCGATTACACCGCCGCGTTACTGGGTGAAGCACTGAATGTTGGCCGCATTGATATTTGGACAGACGTCCCTGGGATTTATACCACCGATCCACGGGTGGTTCCGGCAGCAAAACGCATCGATAAAATTGCTTTCGAAGAAGCGGCTGAAATGGCGACATTTGGTGCCAAAGTTTTGCATCCGGCCACCTTGTTACCAGCCGTGCGCAGTGATATTCCCGTGTTTGTCGGCTCAAGCAAAGACCCAGCGGCTGGCGGCACCTTAGTCTGTAATGAGACCGAGAGTCCACCACTGTTCCGTGCCTTGGCATTGCGCCGCAAACAGACGCTGCTGACCTTACATAGCCTGAATATGTTGCATGCACGTGGTTTTCTGGCGGAAGTGTTTAATATTCTGGCGCGCCACAATATTTCAGTTGATTTGATAACCACCTCTGAGGTGAGTGTCGCGCTGACTCTTGATACGACAGGTTCGACATCAACGGCGGGCAGTCTACTGACCACCTCACTGCTGACTGAACTCTCCTCACTATGTCGGGTTGAAGTGGAAGAGAATCTGGCGTTGGTGGCAATTATCGGCAATAACCTGTCACAAGCTTGTGGCGTCGGTAAGGAAGTATTCGGTGTCCTTGACCCATTCAATATCCGCATGATTTGCTATGGCGCCAGCAGCCATAACCTGTGCTTCTTGGTGCCAGGGAATGATGCTGAAAAAGTGGTGCAAACCCTGCATCACAATCTGTTTGAGTAACAATTTATTTGAATAATACGCTGTTTGAATAACACGGCTTGAGTCAGAGTAAAAACTAACTATACACTGCTAACAACAACAAGCTGATAACACCGACCGGGCGATTTCGTCCGGTTTTCTTATATCTGACACTGACGACTAAGGACTTTCGCTTCATGTTAGTAAAAATCACCCGGCTGTTCCCGCTGTGGGCCCTGCTGCTGTCAGTCGCGGCCTATTTCCGCCCGACCACCTTTATCGGTATCGGGCCTTATGTCGCCCCGCTACTCATGTTGATCATGTTTGCTATGGGGGTCACTCTGCGGCTGGATGATTTCAAACGTGTACTATCGCGTCCGGCACCGGTAGCAGCGGCAACTTTCCTGCATTATCTGATTATGCCGCTCACTGCCTGGATTCTGGCGATACTATTCCGTATGCCACCGGACTTGTCTGCCGGTATGGTACTGGTAGGCAGCGTTGCCAGTGGGACAGCATCTAATGTGATGATTTATCTGGCCAAAGGAGATGTCGCGTTATCAGTGACTATCTCGGCGGTTTCTACCCTGGTGGGGGTTTTTGCCACGCCATTACTGACCCGTTTATATGTCGACGCCACCATCAGTGTTGACGTAGTGGGAATGCTGAAAAGTATTCTGCAAATCGTGGTCATCCCTATTAGCGCAGGGCTGATTATCCATCACACCTTTACTAAAACGGTAAAACGTATTGAGCCTTATCTACCGGCGATGTCGATGGTCTGTATTGTCGCTATCATTAGTGGCGTGGTCGCCGGTAGCCAGAGTCATATCGCTTCAGTGGGTTTCGTGGTGATTATTGCGGTTATCCTGCATAACGGTATTGGCCTGTTAAGTGGTTACTGGGGCGGGAAACTGTTCGGCTTTGATGAATCCACCTGCCGCACACTGGCCATTGAAGTCGGTATGCAAAACTCAGGACTAGCAGCTACGTTGGGTAAAATTTACTTCTCGCCACTGGCTGCCCTACCCGGCGCATTGTTCTCGGTCTGGCATAACCTCTCAGGTTCACTACTGGCGGGCTACTGGTCAGGTAAACCAGTAGAGAAAGATAAAAAGTAATACCAAAGAGTATAAATGCCCGAACCACTCGGGCATTTTCAATTTTTCTGTTTCTTTTTATTCCTCGTTTTAGACAGAAAAACAACATCAATAACACCCAGCATTACCCTGATAATATTTAAAATAAATCTGAAAACAGTCACTCAATAA